>CAZDUE010000107.1:0-5531 GCA_964508575.1 uncultured Methanosarcinales archaeon | reverse complement strand
CTGATTTTAAAAAAGATATTAGGAAAAGATGAAAAATTAGTTACACTAAGGTATTCGGAAGCATTTGCAATGGCGTTTGAAATGGGCAATATAAAATATCCTGAAATGATTGCTTTGATGATATTTCAAGGATTAGGGGGCAAACACCAGCATGAAGAAGGAGATAAAATACTAAAAAGATTATTTAGAAAAGAACTTCGAGAAAATGCCAAAATATATGGAATAAGGTACGATCCTAAAACTCCTTTAGAACAGTACATTTCAAACTTAAGCCCTGACAGAATGAATAGACTTGGGTTAAAAACAGCAGAAATAGTACTTAAAGACATAAAAACACACATTCAAGATACGCAAAAGTAACTGCACAAAATTTAGCATTCATGTCAAGACTCTTAAAGAAAAATCTACTTCCAGAAACGTTATTTCCCTAAAAAAATAAAACAAAAAGTTCTTGATTATGCACGATAAAAATCCTACTTAGCTCCTTTGGCTAATTCTCTGAACTTGTCAGAATTTTTCTTCAATCTTTTAACAGCATCTGCAAGGACTTTTTTAACATCTTCTTTTCCATCTGTCTCGACTACCATCTTTGGCTTCCCAATAAGAGGGTGATCTACATTGTAAGCAGCAACTTTAACATGCTCGTCCTTCCATAATTCTTGGACTAAAAGATTGCAGAAAGTGTGGCCAACTCCTTGTAATTCGAAAACTAGTTTATTCTTGCCTGTTTCTAATGTTTTGAGTTCCATTCTCTATGAGAAAATCAAGGAGTTTATAAATATTATGCTGGGTTTCAATTATAAATAAAAAGCTTGCCCGAAAACTTTCCGGAATTCTCTAGTAAAATATATAAATGACTTGAGCCATAAGATGAATTGCGAATTCTAAGGTGAAAAAATGGCAAAAGAAATTAATTGTTTAGAATTAGAACAAGAAAATATTATAAAGGATGAAATAACATTAAATATCATGAGAGATGCAGTTAAATTAGAAAAAGAATTGAAAGAACTTAAGCTAGAAATAAAGAGATTAAAATCTATCTTAGAGGAAGAAGATTTGGAGTTGAATGATAAAACTAAGAAACAGTTAGAAAAAGCAAGAAAAGTACCAGTGTCAAAATGCATTGATTATGAAACAGCCAAAAAGCTTTTAAAGATGCATTAAACATTCTCTTAATGAGGTAACAAAATGAAAGAAGACTTTGAATTTGAAGAAATAACTGAACAAGAAAAAAAATTGCTATTATCAGCTTTTGATTTCGAAGTTGATTCAGACGGAAACATTATCGATTCATTGCTACAAGAAAAAGTGATTTCACATTCAACAGGTAAACCTTTTACCTTGCAAAATGTTACACTCGTACAAGGTTCCCTTAAACTAATAGATTCAGATCCGTTGACAATTTCTCGATTTTTAAGAGAGGATCTTAAGGATAATGGATCTTGATTCTATTTTGAAAACAATAGCGAATTTTAGTCTAAAAGAAACTTTAACTTACTTAGGTTCAAAAGGTATTTTTAGCGTAGCCAAAGAAGGATTTAGTTCTATTAGAAAAGCAATTCAAGAAAAGGTTAATTCAGAAAAATTTGGTTTTACGCCAGACAAAGAAGAGAGTAATCGTCTTATTAAAATTTCGCAGAAAGAGTATTATAAAGAGTTCGAACGGCTGTTGAAAAAACATCCTCACTCTGATTTAATCAGAGTTGGATATCTGGTATCTTCTTTAAATAAAATCGGAGGCAACAAAAACAGAGTGAGGGTTAAAGAAATAAGAGACTCTGTCTATAATCGACCTAATGGTGCAAAATCCATAAGAATTGTCGAATTAGTTACAACTGAAGCGATTGTGCCAGTTATAGATTATTTATCGGAATTAAAAAAAAGAAATTATGATACACCTTACATTACCGAAGCTTTTAACGAAATAGTAAATAACTGGAATAGCTATACTATTTTTGTAAAAGCAGAACATGATACTGAAAAAATAGTCGAACAAATCAAATTCAAAATAAAATCAAAACAAAAATTGATCATGATTTTTGCATCAGGATCTGCAATTAATAGCGCGACGAAAGCAGTTGCAGAGATCTTAAAAGAAAAAGATGATTATTTTTATGAAAGTAAGAATAACCTAGAAGGAGATATTGAAGTTCATGTTTCAACGTTCACCCTAATAATCTAAAAAAACAATCTCCTGAAAAAGCCCTTTTTAACTTCTTGAACTTTATCTCCTCCTTCTTCTGCAAACTGTTCGAGAATCTCTCGCTGTTTTTTTGTTAACTTCTCAGGAACTTGTACTATTACCCGAACTTTTTGATCTCCATTGCCATAAGCACGAATATGAGGCATTCCTTTTCCTTTTAATCTGAAAACAGTATGGCTCTGAGTTCCTTCAGGAATTTTTAATTTTACTTTACCATCAAGAGTTTTAACTTCAATTTCTGAGCCCAATACTGCCTGAACAAAACTTATAGGAATTGAAAGATAAACATCATCACCTTTTCTCTCAAAGAGGTCATGCTCTTGAATTATGATTTCAACATACAAATCTCCCGGAGCCATTCCAAAATCTCCTGCTTCTCCTTCTTGATCCATTCTCAATCTCATTCCTGATTGCATTCCTTCAGGAATTTTTACTTTCAAAGTCTTGGTCTTGAGAACTTTACCTTTGCCATCACATTTTGAACAATAATTCTTTATTTCGCGTCCAGTACCTCGACAGCTAGAACAAGGAGTGGTTGAAGCAAATGAACCAAAGGGAGTTCTTTGAACTCTTCTGACGTATCCAGAACCTTGGCAAGAACCGCAAGTTTTTATGTCTGCTTCAGATTTTGCACCTGAGCCATTACAATCAGAGCAAGTCTCTTGTTTTTTCACAGTTAAATTTTTTTCAACACCCTTAAACGCTTCTTCAAGAGTTATCTCTATCTGAGTGAGAAGATCATCTCCTCTGTTTCTTCGCTCTCCAAAGCCGCGACCAAAAACTCCTTCAAAAATATCTGAGAAGTCAAAGCCCTGAGATTGATAGTCAGAACTATAACCTTGATCTGAAAAATCAGAAGTTCCAAAACGGTCATAATTAGATCGCTTTTTGTCATCAGAAAGAATTTTATAAGCTTCGTTTATCTCTTTGAATTTAGCTTCTTTCTCTTTATCTCCCTTGTGTAAGTCAGGATGGTGCTTTTTCGCTAATTCTTTGTAAGCTTTCTTTATCTCTTCCTTGCCTGCGTTTTTCGAAACCCCTAAAATATTGTAGTAGTCAACTGCCATTTTTGTGTTTATTATTTTTTATGAATTATTTTTTTTAGTTAAGCTATTTTTTTAATTAATTTGTTTTTTTGATTATTTCTCAGTTCAATTGCCTTTTTCATCATTTAATCTATTGACATCTTCGGGAGTTATGCTGATCTTATTAAATATTTCCTGCTCCAGTTTAAAGAGCTTTTGATGGATCTTCTTGTTTTTGTCATCAAGGACTCCTTTTGCATACCTTACTGTGAGATCATCAAGACGGTCTTTTAAGTTCACTATTTTATCATGAGTTACTCTTTTGTCAGCATAACAGATAATTTTTTCCTCCCAATTATTAAGATTATCAATCTGATGATAACCATGCTTTAAAAGAAGTTTAGCTTCTTTTTCCAATCCTTTCTTTCTAAGAATGTCTGCTCCTGCAATCTCATGATTTGTTCCTTTGTACTTCTCTCGAAGCTCTTTCCAAAACTGGACCTTGGGTTTTGGATAACTCTTGAACTTTTCTTCTGTAAAATCATTAATATCTACCACTCTTGCTATGTCATGGAGCAATGAAGCAGTGTCTAGTGCTTGTAAATTAATATCCTCTCTGTTCTTTATGAACTCTTGACCTATGAAAACTGCAACTTTGTTTACTTGGATACAATGATTGACAATATTTTCAGGCAGATAATCTCGAAGCAGTTCAAGCTTTTGCTTTTTTGTGAAATTTTTATTAGTCATAATCGCTCAAAATCATTTTGCTTGCTTTTCTTATTTTCATTTATAACTTTTATGAAAGACCATTTGTCAAATTTAAAAAAAATAAAAAAAAAGAAATCACTTTCGCCTTTTCTTAGACTTTGATCCCTTTTCTTTGGAATCTTCTCCAGAATCAGAATCTTCTTTCTTTTCAGATTCTTCATACTCGGCGTCAACAACCTTTTCTCCATCCTTTGATTTTTTTGATTCTCCCTCTGATTTTATATCTTCAGGATTCACATAATCCGGACTTTCTTGTCCCGACTGAGCAGACTGAGCCTGTTGGTAAAGCTCGACAGAAGCTTCCTGAACAATTTTATCAATATCCTCGATCTTCTTCTTGAGCTTTGAAACATCTTTCTTTTCCTGTTCAAGAAGAGTCCTTAATTCTTGAACTTCTGACTTTATCTTTTCAATCTTGTCGTGCTTTACTTTTCCTTCAAAATCTTTCATCAGCTTCTCAGTTGTGTAAACTATGTTGTCTGCCTGATTGACTGTTTCTGCCAACTCTTTTCTTTCACGATCATCTTCAGCGTGCTGTTCAGCCTGCTTTCTCATTTCCTCAACTTCTGCTTCTGTCAATTTATTAGGGGCTGTTATCCTGATGCTCTGCTCTTTTCCAGTTCCTTTATCTTTAGCAGTCACGTTCAATATTCCGTTTGCATCAATGTCAAAAGTGACTTCAATCTGAGGGATGCCTCTCGGAGCTGGAGGAATTCCTGTGAGATCAAACTGTCCCAGTATTTTGTTATCAACAGCCATTGGTCTTTCACCTTGATATACTTTAATTGTTACAGCGGTCTGGCCATCTCCTGCTGTACTGAAAATTTGAGTCTTTTTAGTCGGAATTGTAGTGTTTCTTTCTATTAATTTTGTTAGTACACCTCCTAAAGTTTCTATTCCTAAACTGAGGGGAGTTACATCTAACAGTAAGACATCTTTAATTTCTCCTGCAAGAATTCCTGCTTGTACTGCTGCACCCATTGCAACACATTCCATAGGATCTACTCCTCGTTCTACTGATTTTCCAATATATCGCTCGACAAACTTTTGAACAATGGGCATCCTTGTAGGACCACCGACCATGATGATCTTATGAATGTCTGAAACTCGTACTCCTCCATCTTTTATTGCCTGATCAATCGGCTGCTTGCATCTCTCGATAATCGGCTCAATAAGTTCTTCAAGCTTAGCTCTTCTTAATTTAAGAGAGAAATGCTTTGGTCCATCATTTGTTGCTGTAATAAATGGCAGATTAATGTCAGTATCCAAAGTCGTTGACAACTCAATCTTTGCTTTTTCAGCTGCCTCCCTAAGTCGCTGCATAGCCATGCTATCTTTACTTAGATCAACACCTTCTTGCTTTTTAAATTCCTCAAGAAGATGCTTTATCAATGCCTCATCCATGTCAGTCCCACCTAGTTTAGTATCTCCAGAAGTTGACTTAACTTCGAAAACTCCATCGCCAAATTCCATTAAAGTAACGTCCAGAGTTCCTCCACCTAGATCAAATACTAAGACTTTCATTTCTTTTT
>CAZDUE010000106.1:0-5613 GCA_964508575.1 uncultured Methanosarcinales archaeon | reverse complement strand
TTTTAATCATTAATAAATGATATCGCTGAAAAAATAGTTATTATTAATTACAATAAAATATATAAATGCGAAAAGAATAATATTTTATTGTCGAAAACAACATGTTGAGCATCATTAACTGAGAAGCACACAACATGTTGTGTTTTTGATGTGGAGCTACAAAAATGTCGTTTCAACAAGATGTCGAAGCTGAAATTCTTTGATATCGAGAACAAAAATTTTGGAAAAACAAAAACTCAGAAAAATCAGAGATCAATAAAAAAACTCTGAAAATATAAGAAAAAAGATCCGTGTAACAAGTAGGATCTGTAAAATGTAAAAGGGGCGAAACTATGGAAATAAAGAATCAGCCGGTTTTTGTAAAGAAAAGAAATGGAGAACAAGTCCCGTTTCAAAAACAGAAAATCGTGAATGCAATATATATGGCTTCTAAGGATGTTGGTAAGCAAAACAAAGAAGTGGCTTTACTTTTAGCAAACAAAGTAATATCAGTACTGCCTAAAGAACCAACTGTAGAGCAAGTGCATGACAAAGTTGAAGAAGTATTAATGCGCGAAGGACTTACAGATATTGCAAAATCCTATATAATTCACAGACAGCATAGAAACGAGTTAAGGCAACAAAAAATGATTGTCCTTGAAAAAGATGACGTTGATTATGTTGATAAAAGATTTGATCTTAATGCTTTACGAGTGTTAAAAGCAAGATACTTGAGGAAAAATGACGAAGGAAAACTAATAGAAACTCCTAGACAATTATTTACTAGAGTTGCATTACATACATCACTACCTGATATGTTTTACAATGAAACAATATTTGATGGAACTGCAAAACAAATAATCCATCAACATGAAGAATTTGACTGGGCTGCTGCAGATGGAGTTTATTCAATAGGACTATATTCATTGAACCAGTATCATATGAAAGCAGTCAAGATGATTTACGATAGATTCAATAAACAGAGACGAATGAAAGTAAGCTGGGCAAAATTTTTATCTTTACTTGGAGAAAAACATTTCGATCAATACGAGAAAAATGTATCTGAGTTTATTGATTTATTGACTACAAAAAGATTTATGGCAAACACTCCTGCTGTAGCAAATTTTGGAAATCCTTTAGGAATGGGTTCTGCTTGTTTTGTAATGGATGTTCCTGACTCTATTGAAGGAATCATGGAAACTCTAAAACAGACAGCAATAGTCTTTAAGGCAGGAGGAGGAATGGGATATAATTTCTCTAAACTGCGTCCAGAAGGAGATTTTGTCAATACAACAGGAGGAACAGCATCAGGACCATTAAGCTTTATGAAACTCTTTGACACAATGACAGAAGTCATAAAACAAGGAGGGATAAGAAGAGGAGCAAATATGGGAATACTGAACAGCAATCATCCTGACATTGAAAGATTCATAACAGTCAAAGCAGGAAATAAAGCAATGAGAAATTTTAACATTTCAGTGCTTATAATGCCTGACTTTTGGCAATATTATGAGAGCAATGAGCCGTATCCTCTTCTTAATCCAAGAACAGGTGTTGTGGTAAAAACAGTAAATCCTCGCGAGCTTTTTGATAAGATTGTGTATCAAGCATGGGAAAGCGCAGAGCCAGGAGTGATTTTCTTTGATAAAGTGAATGACTACAATCCGTTCTTCAAACACCTAGGACCAATAGTCACGACAAATCCTTGTGTTACTGGGGATACGCTAGTTTCAACTGAAAAGGGATTGCAGAGAATTGATACAATAACCACAGAACAGATATCTGTAGATGCAAGAATTGCTCAAAGTAGTGGAGAACTATTAACATTAATTCACGGAACAAAAATTGTAACGCCAATGCGAGTTTTTAAGACAGGAACTAAAGAAGTATATAAGCTCGAGACAATGTCAGGATATGAACTGAAAGCAACTGCTGATCATAAAATAATGACTTCAAGGGGCTGGATTCCTGTTTCAGAACTAAACAAAGATGACTGTATTATGATACAATCAGGCAAAGGAGTGTTTAGAAATGAAGCAGAACTTCCTTTTAAGATGGAAAATAAATACGTGGGAGCCAATGGAAGAGTTTATGAATTTAATTTTCCAACAAAATGGAGTCATGATTTAGGATTTGCATTGGGCTGGTTAGTAGGAGATGGTTTTGTCAGTGAAAAACATAACACAGTAGGGTTTGTATTTTCTCCACAGGATTCAGAAGCTAAGGAAAAAATACAGCCCTTGCTTGAAAACTATTTTAATCGAGCACTAATTCCTGCACAATATGAAAATGGATGCGTACAGTTAAGGTCGAACAGTAAATGGGTTGCTGAGTTCTTCTTAAAGCTAGGGTATAACTCAAGAGAAAGGGAAGTTCCGTATTCAATATTTACAGCATCTAAAGAAGCAGTGCTTGGATTTATTTCAGGACTCTTTAGTGCAGATGGTACAATAGCAACTGGATTAAAAAGTAGAAATTACGCAAGACTTAACTCGAGTTCATTAAAACTTCTTAAACAAGTTCAGATTCTTTTGTTAAATCTTGGAATCAAGAGCAGTATCTATAATAGATCGATAAAGCCCAAGATCTTTACATACGAAACTGTTGAAGGTGAACTGAAAGAGTATCATACAAAAGGAGAAAATTACGAGTTAAATATAAGCAAAAGTAATTTAAAAACTTTCATGGAAATAATAAGTTTTGCACAATCAAGGCATATTGCAAAAATAGAACTTCTAAAACAATTTGACTTTTATTCTGAAGATTTTACAGATAAATTAAAGTCAATAGAATTTAAAGGCAGAGAAGAAGTGTACGATATAACAGAGCCAATGACTCATAGTTTCATAGCAAATGGGATTGTCGTGCACAATTGCGGTGAAGTTTTGCTTTATCCTAATGAGTCATGCAACTTAGGAAGCATAAATGTATGGCAATTTGCAAAAGATGATGGAACTGGAAGAGTGACAGTAGACTGGGAAGGACTGCGAGATACTGTTGTGATGACCACAAGATTCCTGGATAATGTGATAGAAGTCAATCACTATCCTCTTGAACAAATTGAATTTATGGCATTAGCAACAAGAAAAATAGGACTAGGAGTGATGGGAGTTGCTGATTTGCTTTATGAACTAGAATTACCATACAACTCAGAAGAAGGACGAAAGTTTATGGAAAAACTAATGCAGTTCATAAACTATTACTCGAAGATTGAATCAATTGAACTCGCGAGAACAAGAGGAAATCTTCCGTACTATGAAAAAAGTTCATATCCTGAAGGAACACTTCCCATGTCTGGAATAAAAGACCGAAACTTATGGGGCTTTAATTGGGATGAAGTATCTCAGTTAGTTAAGAAATATGGAATAAGAAACGGGTATACTACAGTAATAGCACCAACAGGAAGCATTTCAATGATCACTGGATGCAGTTCAGGAATGGAGCCAAATTACTCATTAGTATTTGAGAAAAATGTAAAAGTAGGAAACTTTTTCTATACAAATACTGTTTTTGAAAAAATAATGAGAAAACATGGACTTTATACTGATGACCTTATGAGAAAAGTATCTGAGAATAAAGGAAGTGTCCAAGGACTCGATGAAGTTCCTGAAAAACTGCAAAAAGTTTTCGTGACAGCAATGGATATAACTCCAGAAGATCACATAAGGTCCTTAGCAGCGTTCCAGAAATGGACTGATTCGTCTATTTCGAAGACAAACAACTTCCCTGCTGACGCAACTGTTGAACATATGAGAGAATCTTACTTATTGGCGTATAAGTTAGGATGTAAAGATGTAACTGTATTCAGAGATTCAAGCATCCAGAACCAAGTTTTAGTAGCTCCTTCATCTAAAAAATCAGAGGAGAAAAAAGTGGTTCAGAAAGCTCCCGAGTCAGTAAAAGTTGTCGAGACAAGTTCAGGAATTTTAATGCAGAAAACAACTACGCATGGAGCTGGTGAGACCATGAAACAAGAATCAAGAATGTCCGGAGCAAATGTTAATTTTGGAACAGGAAAAAAATTAACCAACTGCCCTGAATGCAAAACAACTTTGAATAAGAAAGAGGGCTGTGTATCATGTCCGAACTGTGGATGGGGATTATGCAGTTGAACTCAGTATTTATTTTGATTTTTTTATAATTTATTTTTTATCGATTGCAAGTTTTTTTTATTCAAATGCTCTTCTTAAGATTGCTGTTTGCAATAAACTACCCTTGTCAATATCTTCTTTAGCATCTTCATTACGACCTAAAAAAGTTCTTACCTTGGCTCTAGCATCATACGCGAGTTTATAATCATGATTTAATTCAATAACTCTTGTAAAATCAGATTCTGCAAGGTCATACTTTTTTTGATGCATTCTAGCAATCCCTCTATAAAAATAAGCAAGAAAAACCCTTGAAGATTTATTAAGATCAGTCATTATATTGATTCCTAAGGTTAGCATTGCTTCTGCTTCAGTATAGTTTCTTGTGAACGTCAAAGCTCCACCTTTAGCAAAATAAGCTTCATACCTTTGAGGATTTACTTTTAGTGCTTCATCTGCGAGCCTTAAAGCTGTACTGTAATCTTTTTCTCTTGCAGCATTATTGGACTTTTCAATAAGATTACGATACTGTTCAGCAACATCCAGCTTATCATCAATGCTTTGAGGTTGTTTAGCCATTTCCAGAAGGGAGATTGTTTTATTATTTAAGACTTACTTATGTTGGGATTTATTGTCGTGTCCTGACAATCACATCAACATTTAAATAGTTCAATAAATTATTTGAAATTCAAGAGCATGGTAAAACAAGTAACAAAGCGAGATGGATCATTGGCAAAATTTGATGTTAACAAGATAACTACAGGAATATTCAAAGCAGCAGAATCAGTAGGAGGATCGAATCTTGAAGAAGCAAAACGTCTTGGAGAGCTTGCTGCTTCAGCAATTGAAGAAAAATTTCATGATGATATTCCAAATATTGAAGAGATACAAGACATTGTAGAAAAAGTGCTTGTAGAACAAGGACATTCAAAAACAGTAAAATCATACATACTTTACAGAGAAAAAAGAAGAGAATTACGAGAGTACAGAAAAGCAATCCTTGGAAAGCATGTGAAGACAAATCTAAGTATAAATGCAATAAATATAATTGCAAATAGAATACTTTTGAGAGATGATCAGGGAAAACTAGCAGAGATGCCTGATGAGATGCTATGGAGAGTTTCTAAAACAGTTGGAACAAGCAGAGAGCAAACAAATGTGTTCTATGAAATGATGAGCAATCTTGATTTTCTTCCAAATAGTCCTTGCCTGATGAATGCAGGAACTAATGTACAGCAGTTATCTTCATGTTTTGTTCTTCCCATTAATGACTCTATTGACAGTATATTTGATACTTTAAAACTAGCAGCAATAATACATAAATCTGGAGCGGGAACTGGCTTTAATTTTTCAAAATTACGACCGAGAAATGATTTAATAACCACAACTAACAGACAATCATCAGGACCGATAAGCTTCATGCAGTTATTTGATTCTTCAACAGAAATAATAAAACAAGGAAATACTGGAAGAGGAGCAAATATGGGAATATTACGAGTGGACCATTCGGACATAATAGAATTCATAAATGAAAAAAACAATTCTG
>CAZDUE010000105.1:0-5715 GCA_964508575.1 uncultured Methanosarcinales archaeon | reverse complement strand
AACGGAACGATGATGGCGCTTAGAGCGGAAACGCTTTTACCGTTCGTCTGGCTCAATCCATATTTTCTGCGGATGCATGACAAGCGCGGGACTGACGAAGTTCTGCTGATTGACCTCATCATCAAAAACAAGGTTCGTGGTATTAAAGTTCATCCTGTTTGCGACGCGTATTACCCAACCCCGCATCTTTTGGGTCCGGTGTTTGAGATAGCGCGCGAAACAGAGCTCCCCGTGCTCTGGCATACCGGTTGGGGATCGTTTGGAGACGCCAGGTACGCCGAAGAACTTGCGGGTGTCTACGAAGATGTGCCTCTTGTCATCGGCCACATGATGGATCAAAATGCTCCCGCCATCGCGCACAGACACCCAAATGTCTATTTGGAAACATCATACTGCTCTGGGCCGCGCCGTCTTGCGGGAGTAGTGAACATGCTCGGTTCCGAAAGAATTCTTTTCGGTTCCGACTTTCCCGTAAACGACCCCGTGTTCCAAAAAACACTTGTGGAATGCGCAAAAATTTCCAATACAGACAAAGAAAATATTCTAGGTTTGAATGCGAAGCGCTTGCTCAAGCTGTAGAAAATAAAAAATCCGCTCTGATGCTCATTGGAGCGGTTTTTCTTTTCCCAATAATTTTTATGCGTAATATCAACTTATTGCAAAATATTTGCGAGCGGTTCGTTGTTAAAAAAATTGATAACGTCGCGTCCGACAGCAAGCCTCGAACGAATACGCGCCTCAATACTCGCGCACCCAATATGGGGAGTTAGAATAACATTGTCGAGCTTCATAAAGCCATACGGTATGCGCGGCTCCGTCTCAAAAACATCAATTGCCGCCCCTGCAATTCTTTTAGTTTTCAGGGCGTGTAAAAGCGCCTTTTCGTCTATTGTTTCGCCGCGCGATGTCTGGATGATGTAGGCGCTTTTTTTGACATATTTCAACTCGTTTTTCGTTATTAATCCTTTTGTAAACTCATTCAAAGGAATAGACAGTGAGATAAAGTCAGATTTTTTAAGAAGTTCTTTAAGAGATATTGCTTGAGCTCCCTTGGCGCCGCATTCATATTCTGATTTTGCAGGATCATACGCAAGCACGCTCATACAAAGAAGTTTTGCTTTTTCAGATGCAAGTCTTATTGAATTCAATCTGTTTGGCTGTCCTGCTCCTATCCCAAGAATTTGAAAGCAATTATTATCAGACTTATCATTAGACTTTGAATATTTTCTTGCAACAACAATCGCATTAGACTTAACATGCTTAACAGCTTTGTATGAAAATTCAGCAAGCTCAAGCATATCTAAAGGAAAATCCTCTTTTGTGACAACTTTTATTTCACTTGCAGTAATATTATCAGGAGTCTGAACTAAAACTCCAGAATTAACAAATTTATAATTGTAATTTTTCGGATTATACTTTTCATCAAATGATTCTGGATTCACTTCAGGATCTACCTCTCTAGTGAAAAGAACTTGTCCAGAATATCCAGATTCGGAGTTTACAGAATTTAAATTATCTGAATTACTTATTATTATTCTTAGATCTTTTTTTTACTCTAAAATTTCCAGAGCTTTTTTAGAAATTCCAGGAGCTACAATCACTTCAATAAATCTGTTCTTCATTAGCAATGCAGTTTCCTCATCTAACTCGCGGGAGAACGCAATTATCGAACCAAAAGAACTCACATCATCTCCTTCCCAAGCTTTCTGGAATGCCTGTGCTAAAGTTTTTCCAGTTGCAAAACCGCAAGGATTGGTATGCTTGATTATTGAAACAGCAGGCATATCTGATATCTCGCGAACACTATTCCAAGCAGCATCAATATCAACAATGTTGTTGAAACTTAATTCTTTTCCTCCTAGTTGTTTTATGTTTTGAAAAAATCCGCCATCTCTTACGAAGAATTTAGCTTTCTGATGAGGATTTTCGCCGTATCTAAGTTCTGAATGGAAAGAATATTTCAAATTAAGATGCTCTTTATTCGCAAGCCGTTTATCTAATTCTTGAGATATCATAATATCATAATCAGCAGTATGATTGAAAGCTTTTGCTGCTAGTGTTTTTTTAAAAGACTCTGAAATTGAGTTGTCAACTTTTACATTCTCAAGAATATTACAATAATCAAGCGGATCTACTACTATTGCTGTATGCTTAAAATTCTTAGCAGCTGCACGAATTAAAGTGACTCCGCCTATATCTATATTTTCTATCAATTCACAAATATCTGAATTCTTTTCTACGTACTTTGAAAAAGGATAAAGATTACATACAACAAGATCGATCTTACTTATACCATAGCTTAAGGCCTGAGCATTATGAAACTCTGAATCAGAATTCATAAGAATTCCTCCAGCAATAATAGGATGTAAAGTTTTTACTCTGCCATCAAATAACTCTGGAAATCCTGTCAAACTGCTGACTTCAACAGCATTAGGAATTAACTTAGCAGTCCCCCCTGTTGAAATTATCTTAACATTTGGAATGTACTCTCGAAGTTTCTTGACAAAATCAATTATTCCTTGCTTATCTGCAACAGAAATAAGAACCGTCTTTATTTTATCTTTCCTTAATGAATCGTATTTGAAAACTTTTAAAACATCTTCGCATCCTGAATCATTTATTATAACTTCATTCCTTGCAGGAAGAAAATCATCAATTCTTTCCTCAATCTTCAATCTATTTTCTGCAAATAACTTAACAGCTAAAGGATAAATCTTATGCTCCTGCTCTAAGATTCTTGCGGACAAATCTTCTACAGTATCATTATCATTCAAAGGAACAACTGCCTGAACAATTATAGGTCCAGTATCCATTCCTTCATCAACAAAATGAACAGTGCAGCCGGAAAATCTTACTTTTGCATTAAAAGCCTGCTCCTGTGCATTAAGTCCTGGAAACATAGGAAGAAGAGCAGGATGAATATTCATTAACTTATATCTATAATTATTGATCAGTTCTTTTGTGACTATCCTCATAAAACCAGCAAGGCAGACAAGATCTATACTATTTTCACGAAGAATCTTGACAAGCTCTTTATCATAACTTTCTCGAGAATTCTTCAGATCATCCCTCTTAGGATCTAGGAAGATGGACTTTATCTTATTTTCATCAGCCCATTCTAATGCTTGCGATGGCTTGTCTGAAATTACTAAATCAACTGACCCATTGATGAATCCAGACTTACAAGACTCTACTAGAGCGCGCATATTACTGCCACGTCCAGAAGCCAGAACTGCAATCTTTATTTTATCAGCCATCAAAACCTTAATTCCGGGATTTTTGCAAGTTTATTAAATTTGCGGGTTGGTTTTAAATATTATAAAAATATCTGTAATATTCACTTCAATCTCCTGAGGATCTCAACCGCTTCTTTATCAAACTTTGAGAATGCAAACCACTTCTTTCCTGAATCTTTTAATGATGCGCCGAAATGATAAATATATTGCTCATCAATTATCATGAACCTATCATGTGATTGGTTAAATTCTTTTATTTCAACACCAGAATATTGTGAATTATACTTTGCAAAGTCGAGAGATAACTGTTTATTTATTTCTTTTGTATATATCGTAACGTGCACATTCTTATTGCGTTTGCTAAAAAGTGTTAATACTGAATCGTCCACATAATTATCAATAAGCACTATTGATTCTTTTGCGCTTCTTATTAATTCAGAAACAAAAGTATATGCATCAAATATTTGCCCATCATAGAATATTCCTTGCTTTTTTTGAAATGATTTATTCTCAATTGCAGCGAAAATCTGCTCAAACTTTTTGTCTGTTTTTATCTCAAATTCCAATTGTCTTAATTCAACTAAATCAAGACGCGAAAAAAGCCCTGCATTTTTTAAAATGAATCTTCGCATTGAGACAAATGTGTTAATTATCTGTATGCTGACCCTTACTGCAGTCTTGCTTCTTAATAAACTGGAGAGCATTGAAACTCCTTGTTCTGTAAAAGCATAAGGCAAATATCTTCTTCCACCTCGTTCTGGTTTTGAGGTGCCAAAATGGAACCTCAAATCTTTTTTTATTTTTAAAGATCTATTTTTCATTCTTAAAGACTCTGAACTTGAGGTAACAAACTGTGACCTCAACATGTTGAATTCATCCTGTGTTAACTGAAAACAAAAATTCTCAGGAAATATTTCAATGTTTCTTTTTACTGCTTGATTTAATGCTTTAACAGAAACATCATACATGTGCGCCAAATCATTGTCAATTATGATCTGCATTCCTCTAATAGTATGTATTTTCTTTCTAATAATCTCCTCAGACCCAATAATTTTGAGATTATTCGTCATACTTCACCACCTTATTCATTTTTGTAATTTATTTTGTAATATCTTTTTATTTTTGCTTTTTTATTATGTTTATATAAACCTTAAAATATATAATTCTTTCTAAATACTTCCGGAAGATTTCCGACGGTGTTAAAAGATTTTCAATTTATTTTTTCTTTATAAAAACATACAATTTTAAATAAAACTGTAAAACTAATATTATGCAATCTGAACTTATCATAAAAATAATACTCGCATTCTTTGTCTCAGGGATCTGGATTGCTTTTTCAACTTTATTTGCAGAAAGATTCGGCAGTAAATTAGGTGGATTAATGGCAAATATGCCTTCCAATATTCTTGTAACTCTGATATTTATTGCACTATTAAAAGGAACTGAATACGCTGCGAAAACCACTCTTGCTGTTCCTTTAGGAATGACTCTCTGCTCAATATTCCTTTTAGTATTTGTAATAATGCTTAGGTTTAATTTGATGATTGCAATAGGCAGTTCAATAATTGTCTGGATAGTTTCTGCAATCCTGCTCAACAAATTAAGCTATTCCAATGTTCTTGGAGGAATCATTATTTATATCATTGTTACTGTAATTTGTTTTTTAATTCTAGAGTACATTGTGAAAATACCATCTATTGAGAAAAAGAAAAAAGAATATACTAATTGGCAGATAGCAACGAGAGCATTATTTGCAGGATCGCTCGTTTCAACTGTGCTTATTTTCTCGACATTTTCCTCTAGTTACTTTACTGGACTACTAACCACATTTCCTTCTGTTATTTTATCTACTTGCATAATATTGAGTTTTACACAAGGCAATAGATTCACACAAGGAGTGGGAAAAGTAATGCTTCTTGGATCTTCTAATATTCTTGTTTATACAAGAATGATTTATCTAACATTTCCAACACTTGGAATTTGGATTGGAACAATAATTTCATTAGCAAGTTCAATAATCTGGTTATTATTAATGCGACCGTTTATTGATAAGGTTAGTTAATCGTGTGAAATCAAATAATCTCTTTTATGTGACAACTTTAAAGTGATTAAAATAGAAATATTTATATAGTTGTTAATTTATAACAGAGAACATGACAACTCTGGAAAATTCACTTAATGAATTGTTTGTACAAAATAGAGTTAATTTTAAAGGAGAAACTTTAACTCCATTGAATTTAGAATATTCTTATGCTGTCGAAAATGAGTCAAAAAGAGAGAGAGAGCTTTACGATTCTTTAATACAAGTTGTTAAAGCAATAGAACAAGATGGAGGAATTTCTGAACAAACTTATGAAACTCACAAGTATGCGATAAATTCTTTAGCAAGGGACTCAACAAAATTAAGATGGTGGGGAAGCAATCAAACAGTTAGGTGCGAGCAAGAAGATAGAAAAAAAAAAAAAACTGATTCAAAAAG
>CAZDUE010000104.1:0-5789 GCA_964508575.1 uncultured Methanosarcinales archaeon | reverse complement strand
TTTTAGCTACGCTAAAAGGAACAACCCCTGATAACGCTCGTTGATAATATTTAATTATTGAATTTTGACTTTATGATACTATTCACATACGCCTATACACAAAATATATAAATGTATTTGAAAGACTCAATCCATGCCGGATATATTGGATGATTTTTCAAAGGATGATGTTCAAGAGTTTCAAGAGGATTTTCTCTTTTTGCTAAAGATGTCAATCCAGATGAATGATGACTACAATAATGCAAATCCTAAATTTTATTATAACAAGCCGCTGTTTGAGAAGTATAATACTCAATTTTCTAAAAAATATAATACTATGATTGTTGCGCCTTTATTTGATGACTCGGAAAAGTTTTTCAGGGTTTTTTTCAAGGAAAAAGATTTGAAAAGTGCTTTCATGAGCTCCATGGCAAAGATTGAAGGTCTTGTTTCTATAGGTTCTTCTTCAATGAAAGAAGTTTCTGTGAAAGATGTTAAAGAAGCTCAGTTTGCGCTAAAAAGAATTACCAATAAGCTGAGTGTTAAATATTATTCTGGTTCTGTTCTTCTTGAGAAAGAAAATTCAGAGCTTATTGAATTAGTCTATGATCTTGAGACCATTAAAGATGTGGAAGGTCCTGAATTCAAGTTGTGCGCATTTTACGCTATTCAAGGGGATTATGATAGAAAGATCAATCTGCATTCTGTTGCTAATGCTTTTGTTTTCACAAGTCTTGGAACAGCAAAGACGCATTATGGTCCTAGTAAGTGAGAGATATTGGTTTTAACAGAGAAATTATCTTCTCCATACCTTCTGAAATTCATTTTCAGCATCTCGTGCCAATTGCTGGATTCTAATAAATTGTTCTTGTGTTAATGAAAAATATTTTGGAAGTTTGAATGTTCCTTTTGGAGCACCTGGTATATTGTTGAAAAACATGGTTTCCAAATGAGAACCATTAGGGGTATCAACGCTTATGGTAGCTGTACTTGCTTGATTTCCTGCTTGGCGCGCTATTAATTCACAAGGCATTCCCAAAAGATATGTGCCATTCTTCTCCACCCATTTAAAATAAAGTTTTCCATTTTCGTAGGTGCACAATTCAGAAGTTTCTCCAAGACTAAGACTTACTGTTTCAGATCCTTCAAATGGCTTTTCTAATTTAGACCAAGTAAATTTTAGGTTAAGATCAAAATCAAAGTTATAATTTTCAACTACACTAATAAGAAATTTTCCAAACTGATGTTTGATTGTACTAACTTGCCCAATACTTACGTCAATACCTCCTCGGGGATAAGCATGAGCATAACCTATAAGCATTCCTGTCTTAATAGCACTAACATCTAGCTGTTGATTTAATAATGCTTCTAACACCACATTTTCTCTGCCTTTTAAAATTTCTATTCTTGTTTTTCTTGCTTGATTAAGACGTAGTTCTTCTCTCTCCTGAATAGTATCGTTTACTGGATCAATTTTTTCATGAGCAAAATTGAAAGCTCTATCATGAAAATTATCAAGAACTTTCATATCTAATAAGAATTTTCTTGCAATATTTTGAGGCACCATGCGTAAATTTTCATTACAAACTAACTCTTCTATTGCCAAATAGTTTTCAGTTCCGCCATTAATATCGATTACTTTGGTGTCAAAATTAGGCATGTTAAAATGATCAGATCTCATAGTTGATCTTGGAAGACTGACAGTTAAGTATTTACTTCTATCAACATGAGTTCTTGTTTCTTTTCCTTGGTAAATCATTTCAAGCCAATTACCTTTGAATTTCGCGCTTATTCCTAAATCTGATAGCTTATCAATCACTTCCTCCTTTGAAGTTTCAGGTCTAATGACATAAGAAACATCTCTCACAAAGAGAGTTCCAGGAATTGCGTCTTTGCCTGTAACATAAGCCATGACAAAACTATCTGGTAAATCATCAAGACTAACAGGTGCGCAATGTTCGTAAACAGCTAATAATTTTTTTAGTGAAGTATAAACAGGACTCTCATCAAGTGTGAATTGTTTGGCATCGCTTTTAATCTGTTCTGCTATTCTCTTTTGTTCAAAAGGATCGATCGGGCAGTAGTTACTAATTCCATTTACCATTCTTTCAATACCTAAATTAATATCTTCCCAACTGCCGACAGCAACTGCACCTCCAGTTCGTAAGTTCTTTTGAAATTCACACCATTGAAATAAATCAACCCTTAATGCAGAAATTTTTGGAGTATAAGCAATTGTCCAACCATGAACTGGCTGTGAAGAAAAATCCCTTTCCTGGTAACCTCCTATGTCAACTATGCTTTCTGATAATCTTGCAAAAAAAGTGATGTCTCCTTCATATAAATAAGTGGTATTCATTACGTTACAGGATATTATTCCAATATATAAATCTTTCTATTTGTTATTACTGATGAGTAATTTCACTTATGCGTAAACCAGAAGCAGACTTTTTGATTATTGAATTTATTTTCATCAAGCTTTATCTTCTTCTGAATCTCATCAATCCTGCAGAATCCGAATCTCAGTAATTGAACAACTTCATTTTTCTTAAGCTTCAAAAGATGTTTTTCCCCTATCCCTTTAATTAATTGCTTATCAGGCATTAATACGTGCACATGAATATTGTCAGAGCTTAGCCAGTTGATAACTTTATTTCCTTTTCCCTTGAAAGATTCGTAATCAATAGATTCGCAGACAAATCTGTCAGATATCTTGCGTACATTGATACAGTCCATTAGTCTGAATAATTCTCCTTGAGTGATTGAGTCAAAATCTTTTTTTGAAATAAAAAAGTTGCCGTCAATCTTGATTTTTCTTCCTCCTTCTCGCAAATTTGGATTAAAATGAAGCTCCACTGATTTTTTAGGAGTTTTCTCAACAAATATTTTGACAGGATCGAAGATTGCAGATAATCTTTTAGCGCTAGAATCAAGAAGCCGTCTGTTCTGTATTATAAGATCATCCCACGTCACAGTAGATTCTGACTTAGAAATTCCAGTAGATAAAACAAAATTCTTGATAGCTTCTGGCAAAAATCCTCGCCTTCTAAGGGCTGCAATTGTTGTCAAGGAAGGATCATCCCAGCCCATTAATTCTCCGCTTTGCACTTTCTCACGGATTATTCTTCCTGAACTCTCGACTCCGGTCATGTTGAATCTTCCAAATTCATAAGTTTTTGTGACCTTAATCTCCAGATGCTCCTGGATCCATCTCTGCAGTTCGTTTCGTAACTCAAATTCCTTGCTCCTAAGACGAAGAGTTATATCAGAATACGAGTCCATTATTGCATTTTGAAAATCATAATTGGGCCAGACTCTGTATTTGGGCTTGCGAGTATGTTTCTCGTCCATTATTCTGAATATTGTTGGATCTCTCATGGTAGTATTGTTATGCTTCAAATCTATTTTTAATCGCAGAATAGCGCTTCCTGCTTCACCTTTGAACATTATTTTCCATAGTTTCAGATTCTCCTCTGGAGAAAGATCACGGTATTTACAGGCGATTCCTTTTTCACGAGACAAGCTTATTTCCTCTCGAGATGATTTATCAACATATGCAAGCCCTTTTTTTATCAATTCTTCAGCTCTTTCATAAAACATATTCATAAAATCTGACGCATACAACCTCTCATCCCACTCAATACCTAGCCATTTCAGATCTTGTTCAATAATTTGATAATATTCTTTTTTCACAGTCACAGGATTTGTATCCTCAAAACGTAATATGAATTTTCCATTATATTCACGAGCTAGCATGTAATTAAGCAACGAAGCTTTTGCATGTCCCATGTGGGGGTATTTTTCAGGTCCTGGAGGAAATGCAGTATTGACTTTATCATTCTTATTAAATCCCAGAAAATCAAATAATCCTCGTTCTTTTTTTTCAAGAACTTCAGGAGCTAAGGACTCTAGTTTTTTTAATTGTTCTTCAGGGGAAAGAGCATTAACTTCTTTAACAATATCCTCAATCTGCTGCACTGTCTTTTTAACATCTTTTCTAGCTTCAGGAAAATCTCCAAGAACTCCTCCAAGAATTGCTTTATGGTTTGCTGTTCCTTTATACTTTACAGCATTTCTTAAGGCATGCTTCATGATTACATCTTTAAGTGAATTTTCAGTCATGTTATCAGAATTGCATTAACTGTTTATAATATTTGCTTAATACTTACCAAATAACCCAAGAAGATGCAGAATAATTTAAATAATCATTATAAAATCATAAACTCCAATGGGCTGGTGGTTAAATCCGGTATAACGCGCCCCTGGCAGGGGTGAGGCTCGGGGATGAGCTCAGTTTTTTCTGGACTCACCGAAATTCAAATCCCCGCCAGTCCAGATTTTTTATGCCGAAACCTTTATAACTATCATAAAACTCCTCGAGACAATGGCTGATGACAAAGAACATAAAAAGATAAAAGCAATAATCTTTGATTTTTGGGGAACTGTTGTTGAAAACGGAGTTTTTCCAAGTCCTATAAAACAAGTCAAAGGGATTTTGAGAATAGATTCGGATTTTACAGAATATGTTACAAAGTTTGAAGAATCTTTTATGCTTAAAAAGTTTGACAGTTTAGAGCAGGGATTTGATACTGTATGTAAAGATCTTAATATTCGTGCAAATCCTTATCAGAAAGAGCTTCTTATTGGTTTGTGGAACAAGAATAGATTATTAGCCAAACCCTTTCCAGATACAATAGCAACTTTAAAAGATCTTAAGAGTAAAAACTACAAAATTGCTTTAATCTCTAACACAGATTGTTTTTCTGTCAGGTCAATTCTTGAGAAGTATAATATGCTTGATCTTTTTGATGTTGTAAAATTATCATACGAGACTGGAATGTTAAAGAGTAACGCAAAAGTTTTTGATGAAACTTTAAAAGAGTTAGGGGTCATAAAAGAAGAGGCGGTGATGATTGGTGATAGTATAGATTCTGACATTAGAGGGGCTGAAAATGCTGGAGTTAGAGGAATACTGATTGATAGGAAGAACAGGCGAGATTATGAAGATAAGATAACAAGTCTTAATGAGATAGAGGATAAAATAAAGATGTGAGATCATGTCAGATCAATGCATATTCTGTAAAATAATAAAGAACGACATTCCTTGCAATAAAATTTACGAGTCTCCTAGTTCATTAGCTTTTCTTGATATTAAGCCTCATGCTAAAGGTCATACTGTTGTTATTCCAAAATCGCACGGAGAGACGCTTTTTGATATTAATGATAAAGATGCTCGAGATCTGATTATTGATGTTAAAAAAGTAATGACTCTTCTTCAGGAAAAGATGAATCCTGATGGTTTTAATGTTGGCTGGAATCATAACAAAGCAGGAGGACAGGCAGTTCCTCACTTGCATATTCATATTCTTCCGAGATACAAGAATGATGGCGGTGGAAGTATGCATTCTATTGTTAAAAGTCCAGAAAATCTCGGCATTGATGAAGTTGTTAAGATGTTTAAGTGAATTTTTTGAGTATTCCTGATTATGGTTTCAATTACACTTGTAATCATATTATAAGAAATTCATAGAAAGATTTTTAAAAAAGTCCAAGTCCTTCTTCTTAATAATGGCGGCGTGGCTTAGCCTGGTTAAAGCGCCACACAAAAGCGAAAATGCTTTTTGGGCGAGGCTCATATATGCTTGAGCTAAGAGCCTAACGGCAATGATTTAACTCAATAACTGGGCTACGTGGAAATCGGGAGTTCAAATCTCCTCGCCGCCATTTTTATATAATCATTAAACTTCGCTTCATGTTTTGGATTATTGAAAGTTATCAAATTTCTAAATTTTGCAACTTCTTTTATTCCG
>CAZDUE010000103.1:1136-5797 GCA_964508575.1 uncultured Methanosarcinales archaeon | reverse complement strand
GCTAAAGTAGTCAAAGCAAAAGAGGTTATTTTCTTAAGAGAAAAGGATGGTTTTGATACTATTCATTTTTTAATTTTGAGAAAATATCAATTTTCAAATAACTTACAAAGCATTTATATTTCTTCAAAAATGTTTTATTCATGAATGGATTACACAACAAGTCTTATAGGAAAAATAGACCCTTCAAAAGAAGGATTGCCTGATTTGCAGATAACTGAAGAGCACATAAGAAATCCCATATCATTGCAGGAGGATTATGGATTAATAGGAAAAGGATTAGAGATAATAATTTCTAATGATTCTGTAAGAAGAATTTTATCAAAGCAAGAATTATTTATTGTAAGCGCTGAATCTGTTGAGGGTTTGGAAAAATTAACGCAGGAGGAAATGCACTTTGTATCTCATCTTCTTAGGCTTCAGCATGAAAGAAGCTCGAGAACATACAAACTAGCAACCAACGAGGATTTTACTGACTATGATAATGTAACAAAAGGAGTAATTAAGGGAATTATTTTAGGATCTGTGATTGGAGGAATTTTGAATTGCGCTCAATACTTTTGCGATCTAACCAATATAGGAAAATATTCTGCTCAATATTTTAATGGAAAAATAAATGATATGTCTAAAATATTTGCTGATATGATCGCAAGAGCAGGCCCTGCTTTAGCAGAATCTGTTAGTATTGATCATGAAGTTAATACCAAAATAAAAAGTCAAACTGGAGAGGAAATCAGAGATGAAACTAAAGAAAAACAAAAGAATCTCTTGTTAAAATCTTTAAGAGAAATTCCAGAGGATTCAGTGCAATTAGCAAAGGCGTCAGTTGATAGAAGCTTATGGTATGAAACAATCAACATACTAGGAATACTGGACAAAATAAGAGGAAGATATGAAGACAAAGAACAGATAAAAACTAATACTAAAAGATGGGCTTATGCACAGAGAACTGCTCCTGGAAGAGGGCTTTTAAGCTATGGAGGATTAAAAGTAATTCGAGAATATTTCAAAGGCAGTATTTCAGATGATCCTAATTTGAAATTTGGTTATGACTTATTAGAAGCATTTGCAGTTGTTTGGATAAATACTGGAAATAATATTCAGGGAAGCTTTGATGTTTATAAGAACTGCGTCAATGATGCAAAATTAAAAAATTCTCCTTCTCCAAAATTGGATGGTTTTCTCGATTTTATTGCAGATCCTTTTCAATTTTCAAATTTAATTGTCAGCTCTACTTGGCTTTTTACAGAATCCATTTTGCGAAGTTATGGAATAAGAGCAGAAGATTCTCTTGGATCTCTTGGAGCAGGACTTGAATCAGCTTTTTTGAGCTGTGATACTGCGGTTGCTGGAATACTTGCTAAGCCCATAGCAAAAGCACAGATCTTAATTCCCGCAAGATATACTACTTCTAAATATTATCTTTCAAATTTAGCATTGAAATGTAGTTTAGACTTATAGTATCTCTTAAAATTAGTTTAGAAAAAAATAAAGAGAAGAGACTTTTTAGTCTCAATCTCTCTTCTTTATTTCAGATATCTTTTCAGACACTGCCTTTATCTCGTGTTCAAGAGATTCCTTGTATTCTGAGAGCATCTCAAGCTTCTCGTCCTTTGTAAGGAAGTTCCTTGGAACACTGCATTCAGTTTCTGTTCCGCAACATTGTCCGTATCTCATTTTCGTACCTCCATCCAATACACTTCATGCATCGGTTGTACGATATACACATCATAACTTCTATATAAATATATCGTTCATCCGATATTGTGAAAAGGTTTAAATACTTGGCAATATAAACATAAACTATGAGAAAATGCTGCGACATGAGAGGATTTCTTAGCTTCATAATGCTTAGATTGATAAACAAGAAAAATATGTCTGGAGAGGAAATAAGAAAGGAAATAGAAAAAAGAAAGGGCTCAAAACCAAGTCCTGGAACCATTTATCCTGTGCTTAAAGCTCTGAGCAATCTAGGATGGATCGAAGAAATAAAAGATGGAAGCAAAGAAAAAAAATATGCCATAACTAAAAAAGGCAAAAAAGAACTTGAAATCGCAACTAAAAAATTTATCTCTATATTCTGCGATATGCATGAAGAGTTTGACAGGCATAAACATCATAAGCACATCCGATAATTAACTTTTTCTAAGCAAGAACGTTGACATAGTTATCAGGGATGCACCTGCCACCATGTTCCAATTTAAGGACTCTTTAAAGAAAATTATTCCTAGCACAGCAGCACCTATCACTTCAACATAAGCAAGAGATGACGCAGTAGATGCCTTAATCCTTTTCAATGCTGAGAAAAAAAACATGTAACCTATGACTCCAATAAGAGCACCATAAATAACTGCAATAATCATTTCATTTGTGGAAGGAAAAGGACTGCTGAATAAAAAGAAAGGAAGAAAAATGACTGCGCCAACAATGTTTTGAAAAAAGATAGTTTCAATATTACTATATTTTCCAGATTCTTTTTTATAAATTATCACTGTGATTGCGAATATTACAGCAGAAATAAGCATTGAACTAAGCCCTATCAAGTCTCTTGGGTTGTATCTCAAATTATCAAAATAAACAAAAATAACTCCTGTGAACCCAAGAAGCAAACAAATCATGTCTATTTTCCTGATCTTTTCCTTTAAAAAAATAAAGCTAAAAACAGCAACGAACAAAGGCCAAGTATAAAGAATGATAATTGCCTTGACTATTGAAGTATAACTAAAGGCAATAAAATAAAAGATCTTACTGAGAGCGTCAAGAAAAGATGCCAATATCATTATTTTCGATCCTTTGCTGAAAATATTTTCTTTAATCATTGCAAAATAAAAAAGCAAAATAATAGCAGGAACTGCGACTCTGAAAAAAGCTATTGTTGTTACAGGAAAATCAAGATATTTTATAATCGCACCTGAAAGACTCCAAATTAGTGCAGCAATTATTACTTGAAAATGAGGCGAGAATTGAATGTCGTATTTCATATTTTAAAAAAAAATCATGACAGCTTATAAAATTTCTGAAAAAAAAGCAATTTAAAAAAAAATAAAAAAAGCCGCTTATAGATATAAGAAGAATTTACTGATTCCTTCTTGCTTTAAAGCAATCTAAGCAGAAAACTTCTCTGTCTGCTGCTGGCTTAAACGGAACCTTGCAAGCTTTCTGGCATTGACTGCATGTTGCATCATGCATTTCTCCACCGCCTCTTGGTCCGCCTCTATTGAAGCCACCGCCTCCTCTGAATTCTCTTCTTTCCATACTTCTCTTTCCTCCATCTAATAACTTAGTGAATTATTCAACTAAGCTTTCTAACCATCAGGAAAAAATGGGTGTTTATAAACTTATTTATTTGCTTGCTGTCCTTAGCTCATAAGACTTGAATTCTGATTTATCAAAAACCAAATCACTCACTTCAACTTCAATTTCCCAATGGGTTGTAAATGTTCCAGATCTTGGAATAACTATTTTGTTTTTATCCTCTCTGATTTTTCCAATACTAAAATTAGCTTCTGAATGTACATAGCAGTCTGAAGCTGCATACCCGTTGTTGTTGCCTGCAAGAAAGTATGCCCATATTATGCACTCTCCAAATCCTTGTTCTGCAACAATTGCGTGGTTATCAGTAAAAACATGGTATACAACAGTGCCAGTTTTCTCATTGGAATACAGCGTCTTATGCGTTGTTCTCATCCCATGCCTTGCAGGAGTTGCCTCTTTTTCAAGCTGTTCTATTGTTTGGTCCAGATTTCCATATTCGACTGGTTCTGCCAGGCCTTCAAATTCAGGAATTGTGTAATCTTGAATCTCAAGCTGGGCAATACTTTTTGAAAGTAAATCATATGCTTCATCTGCTTTTTTGCCATAATTGAAAAAGCCGATGCCTCGGACAAGTGACAGTGCTTCTTTTAAAAGATCTTTTGCATCTTGGATCATTGTTTTTGCCTCTTGATTCTGCAATTTCATATGTGATTGATATTGCTCAATCGTTGAAATTGCTTTTTCTCTTAACATGAATAATTCTTTAGTTCTCCATTCCAGCTGTTGCTCTATATTACTTGTCATTTTTATTACCTCACATTCTGAAATCAAATCCGGCTTGCTTCCTCATAAAGACCCTGCCACCAAGAATCCATTGTCTTCATCACATCCTTGAAACCTTTTTCAAATTGAATTCTTTCATATTTTTTCGTTATGTAAAGAGAACAGGCATATCTTAGTTCTTTTTCATGCTCTGGCTCCCACGTGTTCATATGTACTTCAAAGAATGTATTAAGCATATCAGTTAATTTAACTTTTTCATCATGCGCAATTTTCTTTACAGCTGCATAAACAATCCCTAATTCAGGTACTGCTGTTTTTTCAAGAGCATAAGTTGCTCCGAGAACATAAGCTGGATCTTCATGAGATAATATTTGCTGTATGCCAGATATGAAATTATTTGTTGCTCCTGACAGAGTTACATTTGACAATTCAAGACCTAAACTTGCGCTCACTTCATCAGCTAAGATATCATAATGACTTTTTCCATTGCTTTCTGATCCAAGCTCCTCGCCAATATTCCTTGTGAGCTCAAAATCTAATTCTCTGCAATCTGTATTTTCTCTTACGCATTTTCTTGAGAGCATAAAGAAAGAAACAATATTTTTTGGAAATAAAGAGTATTGTTC
>CAZDUE010000103.1:0-1126 GCA_964508575.1 uncultured Methanosarcinales archaeon | reverse complement strand
ATACCAATACCCTCCTCCACCGCCATTTTTATCATTGTAACCCCTGTATTCAAAGAAGATACTAAGAACAGGATTCCATGTATGACGCATAGGATTCCATTTATTATAACCAATATCATGTTTAATGTTAGCGTTTACAGAAAAATATTCTTTAGTCATTATTTTTCCTAATCTTTCTATCAACTCGTTAAATTCCTTATTTTCAATTTTCTCATCAATCACATTTTCACCTTTGATCTTTCATATAACTTAGTATTTGTCTCTGCATTGCACTCTGAATTTCATAAAGTGTCTGCTGTACTTGTTGAATTTGAGATTTGTAATTGAAAAAGTTCATTGAAGAACTGGCTTGAATTGCTTTCTGTATGCTTGTTAGAATTAAATCAGTTCTTTGTCTAACAGAAGCTTGGCATTCTTGGAACTGTTGACTTGAGTTTTGCAGATCATCTGACAAAGCTTTAATTGTCTCTTTTGCCTCTTCTGATTTTTTTGCTAATATTTCTTGTTGTGATCTAAGAGATTCAATTGTTCTTTTGTAGCCATCTAAAGTGCTCTCTGTTGTTTTAGTTGTTAAAATTACGTGTTCATGGTGAATTGCCAACAAATCTGATAATTGCGTGTCTTTTTTGACAAAGTATCTTTCTGAAGAAATATGATACTGAGCTTCGAATTCTTCTCTGCTCATATCATCCCAGACTTCCTGAACTTTAGCTCCTGAATAATCCCATTTGCTTACAACAACATAAGGAAAGCATTTTGGCAATTGCAAAACTAAAGAGGGGATATCTCCTCCTGTCCAGATTGTAATAGGCATCTTTAAAGATTTTTTATCTGCCTGCCTTAGAACTTCATAATCTATATTTCCATCCTTTATTAGAGTTCCTTCAAGATCTATGAATAGTCCTGGAAAATATCGTCCATTACATTCAAGTTTAGGTGTTTTAAATTTTTGATGCATAAACCTGCCAAATTCTTCACGAAATCTGGATGCTATCTCTTCATCAGTTCCTTGCCATCCAGTAATATCTCGAGCTTTTTGCAAAGCAATTCTGCCTTTTTCGCCTTGTGCTCCTAAATCATGCTTTACCACATTAATCTTCTGCTTAAGATCTTCTTGCTCAACTAC
>CAZDUE010000102.1:4685-5798 GCA_964508575.1 uncultured Methanosarcinales archaeon | reverse complement strand
AGATAATAAATGCGATTCGTCCGAGATATATAACATTCCATACTATGACTCATAAGCCAAATACAAGATATCCTGAAATAATGGCTGAAGAACAAGCAAGAGGAATTAACAGACCTTTGACTGATACAGAGGTAGTGGAGCAGATGTATGACATTATTAGCGGACTTCGAGATGGATATACTTCATTGGTAGCAACTTATTATCCGCCATCTGCTAAAATTGCAATAAATCCTATAACTTTCAGAGGATATTTTAATAGAACTGGAGAAAAAAGGAAAATTTTGGATGTGTTGACAGGTTATTTTGGAAATGGCAAAAATCCAAGCATGGATGTACCTCAAGGCGAGTTTAATAGAAATAGCGAAATAAGAAGGATGCTTGTAACCCGAGTTGGAAACTAAAATTATTGGAGAAAATTAAGTTGATGAATAATGGCTCTTGCAATTGAAGAAAAGAAAGAACAGGATCTTGATGAAATTGTTGATCAGATGTCTTTTGATGAACTTCCATTTAATTATGAAGAATACGGAAAAGAGTTATTGCAAAAAGCAGCTTTAAAACTAAATATTGAAACTCCTCAATTTGAGTATTATGGAGAGAAATATCAAGATTTTGTTAAAAAATTAGAAGAAGCTATTGTTATGTTTTTTAAAGAAAAAATTTCTAGGAAAAACAATGGCTATGCTTTAGGAGATATTTTTATAGTAAATGGACTTAAAGGATTAGATCTTGATTTTCTTGATGATTCTCTTGATGAAGCTAATAATTCGAGTTATTATTATGGAGGAAATAAAGAAGATATTCCTTTAGGATCAAAAGGAGTTCTTCTTGATTCTAGAGAAGATTCTCTTGTTTTGCGATTTGATTTTGAAGGAGTTAAAGAATGGAGATTCCATCCTGAAGAAGTTCAAAATTCAGGAGTTAATTTTTATCAGCAGATAATAGATAGATATGGTGCAGATATTGATTCTGCTATTAGAACAATTGTTTCAGAAATAGAGCAAGAACTTTTTCCGAGATATGTTCATGATGCTAAAAGAATAATTAAAGGAAACATGATGAAAACGCAGTTATTAGAAAAGCCCTTTGAATTTTTTGGGAGAATAGGACTTG
>CAZDUE010000102.1:0-4675 GCA_964508575.1 uncultured Methanosarcinales archaeon | reverse complement strand
TTGATAAAAAGACATTAGCATTCTCGTTAGCTTCAAATATTCTTGAAAGGCGAATGCAGGAGATTGGAGGAGTTGACCTTGAAACTTTCAGAAGAGGAGAATTAGATCCAGATGAAGAAGCAAGATGCAGAAGCTTAATTCCATTCTATGAAGGAGATGACAGAAAAGCAATAAATCCTGATAATCTAAAAGCAGTTTTGTTAAGGACTGGAAATGTTAAAGATCCTTGTTGTATGAAACTAGATAGTTTTGAAGAGTTGGAAAAACATATTCTCATAGCATATCAAGTTTTGCATGCTAATTATACTTTAGCGTTAAAAGAAAATCCTGGCTGGGTTCTTGGTCATAATTGTTTTTCAAATGCGAGAGTTATTGCAAAAGCAATGTTACAATTAGGTTATGTAAATGCTTTAGACACTAGAGTAAATTGGACTCATGGTTTTGTTGCACTTCCTTTTATAATTGGAAAAAGCAGAGCAGGAATCCTATACTTAGATCCAACTTCTCATAATGTAAGAGCAAATGATGTTATTGCTCCGCATAATGAACGGCTTGATGCACACATGCCAAGAAATGAAGTGTTTTTTTATTCTGCAAGAACTGTAGATAGATTTTTTCATATTTATAGCGAGACTGCTTATTTTCCGAATCATGTTACTTATTACACTGCAAAACTTAAAGGAAGTAATGTTTTATATCAAAAAAAGGAAGGCGCTGGTTTGAATTTTTTCAAAAAAGCTTTTGCAAATCCTTTAAAGTTGTTCTAGTTTCTTTGTTATATATTTCTAACAAACGGCGATATTGAAAACTCCGCTTTCGCTACGTCCATTAGCTTCAAAATTCATGATTACTTCTTATCATAGCACTAGCTTCCCGTAGGGAGCGTCCCCTGCTTACGTGCAATATAACTTTCACTATTGAATTTTGACTTTAAGCTAATGGAACTTTTCAATATCACCCAACAAACAAAACCTATAAATAGAACTATTGTTTCTGAATGTTTGGAGTGGATATTAATTATGCTTGCTGAATTATTGACTTTGGATTTTGGTAAAGAAAACGTGTTTACTAACGTGCCTTTAGAGTTTCTTGCAAAGCCTATTGTTGAACCTAATGAGTCTATTGATGAGGTTATTAATGTTGATTCTGCTGATGTTGAATCTGATGTTGATACTTCTGAGCTTGACGAGATTGCAAAAGCAATCAAACAGATAAAAGAGGAATCTGAGGGTTTCATGTCCTTTGCTTACAATCATAATCTTGTTGTTCCTCAAGATACTGAAATAGATTATGGAGAGTTATGGAATTATAAGAGCAATGTACTTGTTACTTATTCTGATGTAGTTTATAATAATGGATCTGATGACGATGAAGATTCTGATCTAAGATATGATTCTGGAGTTGTTATGAAAATCCAAGAAAACAGAAAAATGGCTAACTATATTTTAGGAGCTGCTCATAATGTCATGTCAAGTGTCACAGGAATTAATACTGATGATGGAATATCAATAACTCAGAAAGAAAAGCATGATCTGAATAGATATACGAGTTATTTCTTTATGCTTAATATTATCGCGTACGAGACTGCTTTTTAGATTTTCTTTTGTTAGATTTTGTTTTTAAGGACTGTGTTTTATCTTCATACTTGTAAAACCAGTTATAGAACCCATAAGCCCAGGTTCCTGCATAAACTATGCTCAGTATGAAAATTCCCCATTGTTTGTTTATAAAAGAGCTGATCAACCAAAATGGTTGAGACATTAAACCAAAGACAAAGCCCCACTTGTTTTTTCTAGCAACTAGAATTATTGCAATAATTCCGAAAACAGCTATTCCTATTTGAGAGATTAAATCAAGTGTTTCTTTTTCCATTATTCTCAAGTTTTTTATACCTTTATAAACTATGGCTTGTAACTTCTCAAAAATTATATAATTTATAAGCTATATTATATATTATAAGGATAAAGTATATAATTTATTGATTCTTATATAGTATTGGGCTTTTAGCCAAAAAAAACAAAGAATTCGCAATGCAAAAGCCTTTGCCCTCGTGAAAGCGAGGGCTAATATTCAAAGTGTGAGGTGATATTATGATAAACGAAAAAGATATGTTGATATTAGCACATCTAAGAAGAAACTCAAGATTAAAACTAACAGATATGAGCAAAAAGACAGGAATACCAATATCAACAATATATGACAGGATGAGCTCGCTAAAGCCCTATTTTTTAAGAAAGCACACTGCAATAATAAATTTTGAGCAACTAGGATTTATGACTAGAGTAAAAATAGCAATGAAGATAAACAGAGATCAAAGAAAAGCCCTGGAAAATTTCCTTGTAAAACATGAAAACATAAATAATGTGTTTAAAATAAACAATGGATATGACTACATGATCGAAGCAATCTTCAGAAATGTGCGCGAGTTAGATGACTTTACAGATGATATTGAAACAAGATTTACTTTTGAAACTAAAACCACTTATTTTGTGATAGAAGATATTCTTCGTGAATCTTTTCTAAATGACTTAAGATGCTTGAAGCCAGATGAGATATGAGGCATCATAATGTCTATAAAAAAATCTAAAATAGATTGGCTGGCTGTAGTGACTGTTATTATAGCAATTGTTACTGTTTATTTTCAAATATTCCCTCCTCAAACTGAGATTGACAAGATAAACAATGTGCTACTCCTAATAGGGATATTGATCTTCACATCATTCTATGGAGCAATATTTTATATATATGAAAGAATTAAGTTCTATGTAAATAAAATAGAAACTAATGAAAAAACAATAAAAATTTTTGAGGATAAAATGGACATGCAAGAGAAATTTCACAATATTGATAAGAGACTTGCTTTATTAGAGCCCAATAGATTTGAAAAAATAAAATGTAAAAAAGGACAATTACAGATCGATCTTAAAGTTATAATATTCATAATAATACTTGTCTTGTTCTACCTCTATCTGAGATCTTTAGGATTGCTAAAGTAAGTCTCTTCTACTACATTCTTAATCTTAACTAAATAGAAAGCCTTAAAAATGAAACTTCCACTATTGTAGATAATGGAGTTCACAATAGAAAAGAGAGTGCATCCGAATTTCGAGACTTATGAAGAAAAAGAGATAGATATAGCCTATGAATTTGCCAAAAAAGCATATAAGGAATTTGGAAGCTTCTTGAAAGCAATAGTTCTTTTTGGAGGGGTTGCGAGAAAAAAGAAAAATACCAATGATATTGATATACTATTGATCGTTGATGACCTTTCTATTGTAATTTCTGAGGATATGATTCAAGCTTACAGGATAATTGTCCAGAAGATAGTAGTAGACACATCCACTAAACTTCATATTACAACTTTAAAGTTTACAAGCTTCTGGGAATATGTAAGAGCAGGCGATCCTGTTGCAATAAATCTTTTGCGAGATGGAATACCACTGTTAGATACAGGGTTTTACGAGCCTCTTCAATCTTTACTAATGAGAGGAAGAATAAGACCAACTTACGAAAGCATATGGTCCTACTACTCAAGAGCTCCCATAACTTTAACCAATTCAAGATGGCATGTAACTCAAGCAACTTTGGACTTGTACTGGGCTGTAATTGATTCAGCGCACGCAGCATTAATGAGTGAAGGATATATTCCCCCAACTCCAGAGCATGCAGCTGATTTACTTGACGAAAAATTATGCAAGAAAAAACTTTTAGAAAAGAAATATGTAGTTACAATGAGAAAGTTCTATGATCTTGGAAAGAAAATAATGCATAACCAGATAAAATACGTTGATGCTAGAGACTACGAAGAATACTATAAAGAAGCTCATGAATTTGTCCAAAGAATGAAGAAGTTTATCAAGGTTAGATGATTCCTATATTTCTTTTTCAAAAAAATTACTTTCATTATCTTTTATCTGTCTTTTTCCAACCAATACATAGCCTCTTTTCAAATAGAATTCAGTTAATTCTACATAGTTGCTAACAGCATCTAATCGTAAATATTTCATTTTTCTATTCTTAGCTTCTTTTTCAGCAAATTTTAGTAGTTTTTTTGCTAAACCTTTATTTTGGTATTCAGGAATAACACAAAGCCCGCTAACATATATGGCTGAGCCATTTGGTTCTTTCCAAAATTTTTGATCTTCTTCATTATGATATTTAGGAGGATTAGTGCTTATAGTTATGGTTCCTGCAAATAAATTATTGTGAACTATTATGTAAACTTCTTTTTCTTTTATTTTCTTTGATACACTATCCTCAGTATGGGCTCCTTGCCAATGATTCATTCCTTTACTGCATAACCAATTTGTACATGAGTTTAATATTTTCAATACTGATTCAATTTCAGATTCCTTTGCTTTTATAATGTTGTTAGTCATTATTTTAAGAGTTTTAAGTTAATTCATATGTTTTTTCTTTTTTGTTCCGAAAAACTTAAATATTACTTTGTATATACTAAGTAATACCATGGAAACTATAAGTTTGAAGCTTGAGGAGAGTTTACTTAATGAGATAGATAGCAAACTAAAACTTCATAGATACAGTACAAGAACTGAATTTATACGTGATGCAATTCGGAATAAGCTTTCTGAGATGGAAAAAGAAGAGATGATCAAAGCTGTTGCAAAGATGAAAGGATACTCTAAAAGAAAGACTAGTGATGAGGATTTGCATG
>CAZDUE010000101.1:4538-5818 GCA_964508575.1 uncultured Methanosarcinales archaeon | reverse complement strand
ATGGATTCCCTCCTTATGAAGAAGCACAAAGATACGTGCGCTCAGTCATTGGATATGCAAAATACTTTTCAAAACAACAATCTCAAGGCTCAGGAAGCGGATCTGGAAGCTTCACAGGAACTAAATTTTCAAGACTGCCGGTTGATGGACCTGTGGTAGTAACATCTTGTTTTGGATATAGAAATCGCAATGAAGGAGAATGGCACGATGGAATAGATCTTGATCGAGATGGAAGCTCAATGTTTGTAGTTTCTGTAGCAGATGGAATAGTTTACAATATTTGTGAAGGAAATTGCGGCGGCTTTGGGAATACAATAGCAATAAAACATAATGATAATTTGTATACTGCGTACAGTCATCTTCAATCTATACGTGTAAAAAAAGGCCAGCAAGTTGCTATGGGTAATATCATTGCATTATCAGGAAATTCAGGATCATCAAGTGCTCCTCATTTAGATTTTAAAGTATATGAAAAAAGAGAAGATGTTTGGGGTTCAGACACAGCAGTTAATCCTTTCTGTTATCTTCCTTTAGATAAAGAACATGGTGTTTCATCATTCACAGGAACTGGATGCTATGATAAACAAATGTCCTGCTCTTGTAAAAGATTAGGTCAATGCTCTTAGAATAAAAAATAAAGAATAAAAAATAAGGTAAAAAATGGAATTTAAAACTTTGAATTCAAATCTTGCATTTTTTATATTTTTAACTATATTATTATCTCTATCCTCCTGCAGTTCTTCAGGAGGCCAAGATATTACATTTATTGACTTTAACACAGGAGGGCAGGGAATTGTTCTGAGTCCAGTGGGAGGGATTCCGCCTTCTGAAGTAAGAGAAGGATCCGAATACCCTATTTCTGTTGAGTTAAAAAATAAAGGAAATTTTAAAGCAGCTAACGCTAAGCTATTCATAGCAGGGTTTGATACTGATTTTACTAAAGTTATAAAAAAAGATGTTGTTGGAATTAATTCTGATTCTAGCAATCCTATAAATTTTCCAAGCATTGCAGGAAGGAATTATGATAATACTGAGGGAGATTATGCTCTTATAAACTATCAGTTAGTTACTGGAAAATCAGATTCTGGTACTAAAGAACTTCCTGTTAAATCTTCTCCATATATTGAGAACTTTTTTGTAAAAACATGCTATGGATATGAAACTTATGCAATCGCTACTGTCTGCATAGATCCTGGATTTAATGAAAGAATACGGCTTGATAAGCCTCCATGTACTGTGCAAAAATCTCAATCTTTAAATCCTCAGGGCGGACCAGTAGG
>CAZDUE010000101.1:0-4528 GCA_964508575.1 uncultured Methanosarcinales archaeon | reverse complement strand
AAATGCAGGATTTCGGAGTGAATGAAAAAATTGCAACATTTGATATTTACATAGAAAATTTCGGCAGAGGAAATGTTTACTCCACTAATGATTATTATCTTGAGTGCACTCCAGGATCAAAAGCAAATGTTGATAATCTTAAAGAAATAAAAAACAAAGTTGAAATTGCAGCATTTCTGGGTGATGATAAAGATGCAAAAAACCAGCTTGACTGTACAAATGGAGATAGTGGTTTGGGAGATTCAAAAAAGACCACTTCATTTTATATTGGACGAGATTCTAAAATTGTTTGTACAAGGCATGTCAACCCAAGCGAAGGAACTTTCCAAACTATCTTAAAAGTAAAGATGAGATATGGATATGCTGATGAAATAAAATACAAAGTGACTGTTAAGCCTGTTGTAAAAGATAAAGCATCAGGCGGAACAATAGAAGGATATTATCAGGGAAAGATTGATGAGTTGAAGAAAGAAAGAACAGATGATAAATAGTTACTTTTTTAGTCAATCCCTTTGATGTGCTTTTTCATATTCTTTGAGTGCTTTTTTAGTGATTTTCCAGTTTCTGCCAAATTTAATTGATTCTATTTTTCCAGTTCTTGCCAAAAGACTTAAGTATTCTTGACTATAATTATTCTTGCTTATTTTAGCAGCTTCTTCTAAAGTAAGATACTCTTTTGGTTCTGTTCCTAATGAGTCAAGATAAATATCAAGCGATCTTTCTATTGCTCTTGCTATAAAATTAGCAAAGAACTTAATGTCATTTGTTTCTCTGGATTGCATTATTGTACTGATATATTTTTTTCTTTCAGTTTTTAAAATAATTATTGGAGGATAATCATTTCTCATAAGATAAAAATTAAGCAAAAGCCTTGCTGTTCTTCCATTTCCATCAACGAACGGATGAATATCTACAAATTTTTGATGAATTTTTGAAGCCATTTCAATAACGCTGCCTTTTAAGTTTAGTAAAAGATATACTTCCTTCATTAATTCATGAACTTTCATTGCATTTGGCGGCAAATAATTAGTTCCAGAAATTCTTACAGCTCCTCTTCTATAAAATCCTGCATTTTGTGATTCTATTCCGTCTAAAATTATTGCATGAATATTAAGAACATCTATTTCTTCTATTTTTGGCTTTTTAATTAGAGATTCAATAAAATCTATTGCTTTGCTGTGATTTGTAGCTTCAAGATGTTCCTTTAGTGTTTTTCCTCCAATTGTGATTCCTTCTTCTATTACTAATTTTGTTTCACTTAAGCTTAGAGAGTTGCCTTCTATAGCATTCGAGTTATATGTCATATCAACTCTGAAAGTTTCTTGTAATTTATGCAGTGCTCCTTTATTGAAAGGTCTTAATTTATCTAAATCTTCTTTTTTTCCTAAAATTCTATCATATACTGTTTTATCTATTGCCATAAAATAAGATATATCGGATATTTTAAAAATCTTCCTATCCGATATGATTTTTAGTTAAGTTCATTCATAAAGTTATATCGGATAAGCTGAAGTTAGAGCTATTCGATATTGGTGGATTTAAGACTACAATCTAGAAAAAATTAAAAAATGAAAAAAATAAAACCAAAAAAGAATCACTTCTTTTTCTTTTCAGGAGCTTTTTGCTCTGGCTTTGCAGCGCAAGAGTTTCCTTTAACTGCCATAACAACCAGTTTAAGTCCTGCTAATAGTACTAGTAGAGATAAGAACACTCTTAGGTCTAAAATCTGTAACCAGTATAAAACTGCCAGTGCTATCAAAATAAGTCCTTTAGCTATGCCACAAGGTTTGCAGCATCCTCCTTCTGAACAACTACATTGCATCTTATTCACCTCTCATTCATGAGTTAGTTTTTTAATATTCAAAAACCGTCATTTTCAATCATCTAGTTTTTGATATATAGGTCATCTCTGGGATTTGGGCTTTATAATAGTTTCTGTTTCCAAACTTTTAAAGTATGATTAAGTCATACTAGATAAGAGTTAGATTTTTAATGTAGCTTATTATTCCAAATAGAATCATGGATTTAACAATGAATGATTTAATGTTAAAATTATTAGGGATGAGATGTGTTGGCGCAAATGGACAAGTTTTTGAAGAACCTTCTCAAGTTGGAATAAAAAATGAAAGAGAGATAGACCCTTCTGAGAAAAGCTTTGATAATCACCTTATGAATTTATTCAAAGCTATTAAGCTTACTCAAAAAAAAGGACTTGTTTTGCCAAGCTTGCCTTTGACTTTGAATATGCTTTTAGGATTAAGTGAGTCTAAAGATGTTGATTATAAAAAATTACTTTCTGAATATAGCTCAATATCTGAACAAGATCAAACTTCTTATTGGACAAACACAGTTGTTGTAATAAATGAAAAAAGAGAAATGAGAATAATCCATTATCCTTCAACCTCTGACCTTTTAGAATGGGATAGAGAGACTCACAAAAGACTAAATTTGAAAGGAGAATACACTCAAGCTCTTCCACATATTATTCTAGAACAAATTACAGAAGGATTAAGTAAAGGATTGAATAAAAGGGTTTTAGCTTCTCATATACCATTTGAAATGAATCCTAAATATAAACATCATCTAAATTATGTAGATCTTGAGCAAGCTCTTAAAGTTTCTGAATTTGATTCATTCTTCAGAAACCTAACAGGTCTTGAAGATCCAAATAACTTTTTGAAACTTGCAAGACATTTATGGAAAAAACCAGTTTTCTCTCCTTACAATCTTTTGGAAACAAAAGGAATTTTATTTACTAATATTTCATGCACAGATCATGAATTTTCAGTAAATCTTTACTCAAGTCCTTATCTTGTATTAAATGTTCGAGGAGTGGATATCAAATAATCCTTTTTTTATTACTCACAATCCCTTTTTCATGTTCTTTTTAACAAATTTTATAAATCCATTATAATAATCCTGATGAATGGCTAAATTTAAAGACAAAAAAGAAACTAAAACCTTCTTGAAAATAGATAAGAACAAGATATTTGCAATAACTGTGGCTGTAGTAATGATATTATCCACAATAGGATTATTGATCAACGGGCCCATATCATCAGATCCAGATGAATCAAAATATAAAGATTACAAGTTTGTCAGAACAAACCTTGGATGGCAGACAAAAATAAAAACAGGAGATGCCTTTTTTTATAATCCTCCAGAACAAGCAGAATTTTATTACATTCCTCCTCAAGTAATGCAGAAAATAAATAATGCACCTTACTTTTACATGACATCTGACTTTAACAGCTCTTTTAAACAGCAGATAGCACAAGCAGAATATGACGTATCAGATTTGTCTTACTCACACAAGAAAGTTTATGCAATCCCAGCATTTTTAGATGAAAATCCATCTGGAGTTCCTGTTATTACATGTTTAAATGCTACTCAATACACTCCAGTAATTGTGTTCACAAAATCTGAAACTACAAAAGTCTCAGCATTAGGAAACTGCATATTTTTTGAAGCATCTTCAGAAAACGAAATTCTTGTGTTAAGAGATAGACTTCTTTACGGAATTTTAGAAATAATCAAATAATCAATATTGAAAAAATTGAGAAAATGAGCCAAGAAAAACAAAAGCCGGACATAAGCATTGACCAGAACATAAGAAGAATGGATTTTGAATCAAAACTTGAAAAAGAAGAAAAAAAAGCTGCAGAACTAGCGTTAGAGGAAAACAAAAAAGATATTTCTGAAGAAGAATCTGAAAAAGCAAGTAAGGAAAGCGATAAAATAATATTGATTATAATTGCGTGTTTCGTAATAGTATTCCTTTTGATTTTTGGAATGAGAATCTTAGTAAAGCAGCAGCAAGAGAAAATCCAAGAAAGAGAATACAATCATTATAAATTCTTAAATATCTCAGGATTATGGATAACTGAAATACAGAATCCTAAAACAAAAAAATTGTACGAAGTTTCCCTTCATTATGGACCATGGGACCTTGAGAATATAAAGATGAATGGAAAGATAGATCAGAGATTCAACTCCTCAAAAATTTACTTGACTTTTGATCCAGAGCAAAAAGATCTGGCTTATGTACAAATTGCCATATTTGAATTAAGCGCAAGCCTATCGCAATCATTCGGGGCTAATGTGATCGCGGCCTGCACTAAGAACTCAACAGGATGTGAAAATCGTCCTGTTATCACTTGTTCAAGCACGAACGATACTGTAATATACATGAGCCAAGAATCAAATGAATCAAAAGTAAATCTGAACGGTAATTGCGTAACAATACAAGGACAAAAATACTCATTAGTCAAATCAACAGAACGGTTTATTTATCAGATTTATGATGTTATGAACTGAAGTTAATAATTTATTTTAATCAAGCTTTGTATCTTAATTCTTAAGAAATATAACTAATATGAGCAATTACTAAGTATTTTGCTTCTAAGTAAATATCATGAAAGAAACAAGATATTATCACTTATGCGGTTCAGCTGAAAAATCAAGATTGGACAGGCACTTAAGACCATTAAATCCTGAAACAGAACTTGATTTATTCTTAGAAGATACT
>CAZDUE010000100.1:0-5916 GCA_964508575.1 uncultured Methanosarcinales archaeon | reverse complement strand
TGACGCAAATACCAATTTTAACAATGGTCGGTGATGATATAACTCATCCTATTCCTGACTTGACTGGATATATTACAGAAGGACAAATTGTACTTTCAAGAGAGTTGCATAGAAAAGGGGTTTATCCTCCAATAGATGTACTGCCAAGCTTATCAAGATTGATGAACTTAGGAATTGGAGATGGAAAAACACGAGAGGATCATAAACAAGTCAGTGATCAGTTATATGCTGGCTACGCAGAAGGACGAGATTTACGAGGATTAGTCGCAATAGTCGGAGAAGAAGCACTATCTGACAGAGATAGAGGATTATTAAAGTTCGCCGAGGGCTTTGAAGATAAATTCGTAAGACAAGGAAGAAGCGAGAATAGAACAATCCAAGACAGCTTGTCTGTCGGCTGGAATCTATTTGGAACACTTCCATTTGAAGAACTAACAAGAATAAAGAAAGAGCTGAAAGAGAAATACTTGAAAAAACAGGAAGTGAAAGCATAAATACAGCATTTTTTAATAAATAAAAAGCTAGCAATCCTTTAAAATGGCAGAACAAATAAAACCAACAAGATCTGAACTGATCAAGTTAAAACTGCAGATAAAAACCGCAAAATCAGGACATAATCTGCTGAAAAAGAAACGAGACGGCTTGATTCTAGAATTCTTCAACCTATTTAAGAAATCAAAGAATCTTCGAAAAGAACTCATTCAGGAGTACAAAGATGCTGAAGAAAAAATGAACATTGCAAGAGCTGCAGAATCAGACATAAAACTGAAATCTTTAGCAATGGCAATTGAAGAAACATCCGAGTTGAACATGTCCCAAAGAAACATAATGGGAGTCATAGTTCCAAAAATAGAAGCAAAAGAAATACATAAGCAATTCATGAAACGAGGATATGGAATAAACTCAGGATCTTCTAAAATAGATGAAGCAGTCTTAGCTTATGAAAAAGTTCTGGAAAAAGTAATACTTGCAGCAGAAGTTGAAACAACAATCAAAAAAATTCTTGCTGAAATTGAAAAAACAAAAAGAAGAGTCAATGCTCTCGAGTTTGAAGTGATTCCTAGAATGGAAAGCACTAGAAAAATGATACAGCTCAGATTAGAGGAAATGGAGCGAGAAAGCACGTTCAGATTAAAAAGAAAGAAATGAAAGCTAAAGAATGAAAAGTTTTATATAAATCTAATTTTTCCAAGAATCGTGATAATTATGGGATTAATATACCAAATGACAAAAGGATTGCCTTCAGGAGGATTGCTCCCAAGCACTCTTGAAGAGTTTCTCGAAAAAGCAGAGAAAATGAAAATAAAAAATGGACATATTGAGGAAATCAAAATCAACTCAGCAGAACTTCCAACTTGGGGGCCTGCAGATGATGAAGATGGATTGTGCGGATGGAATGTATATCCTGCAGCGATTGAATTTGCTCTTGACTACACAGCCGTATTTGCTAATAAGAGAAAACTAGAATTCACCGAGTCTCTTCCAATATATCTTGGCAGTGTTGATCCTGCAAGGATAAACCAGGCTAGAGAAAAACAAAGATTGGCCTTAGAGTCTCGAAAGACAGAACTTGAAGCAAGAAATTATCAAATAATCTCTTTTGTAGAATATCCTGCTTTAACATCCAGACAATCCAACTAAAAAGTTAATTTTCAAAAATGAGCTTATACCAAATAACAAAATGGCTTCCTGCAGGATGGGGATTCAAACCTGGAAATCTGGAAGAATTCTTTCACGCACTCAAAAGACTGGAAGAATCTGGAAGAACAATTGATAAAGTTGTTGTCAGTCCTGAAGTTCAACCAGTTAATTTCAATGAACAAAATCGTCCTCCACTAGGAGTTCCACTTGTTCTAGAATCGCGCTTGAATTATCAAGCATTTGCTGATGGAAGAGAAGTTCTTAATTTTACCGAGAGAAAAACATCGAAAACAAGCGTTTATGATCCTGGTTTCACTCTAAAGCTTACAAGAAGTATTGAAAGCGAAGCAGCAAGAGAAACAACCAAGATAAGAATCAAAGGATATTCTACTGACGTGAGATATCAAAATTAATATCCTTTTATCAAAATCAACATTATTTTTATCAAACTTGATTTATGTTGATGCAAAATTAATATTTTTTTATGCAAAATAAAAAAATTTATATACATCCTTGAAACAAATATTTATTGACTTGATATTATGTCAAATAATTCGAATAACAATTCAAATGGTTCCCAAAATGGTGTTGGGAAAAAAAACTTTCTTTTCATTTCTATAGAAGGTTTAATCAGTGATATAGCTTGGCAGGTCTCTAAAGAAGGACATCATGTGAAATTCTTCATCGAAAATAATCCAGATAAGCAGATAGGGGACGGATTTGTAGAAAAAACAGACAACTGGGAAAAAGAAGTTGACTGGGCAGATGTGATTGTATTCGACGATGTTTTAGGACAAGGAGCGTTAGCTAAAAAATTGAGGGATAAAGGAAAACTAGTTGTAGGCGGCTCTCCTTATACTGATAGATTAGAAGATGATCGAGCTTATGGACAAGAAGAACTGAAAAAAGCAGGAATCTCAATAATCCCGTATCAAGAATTCAGCTCATTTGATGAAGCAATAAAATTTGTCAAAGCAAATCCTGCAAAATACGTTATAAAACCAAGCGGACAGGCGCAAAATATCAAGAGATTACTTTTTGTCGGTGAAGAAGATGATGGAATGGATGTAATACAAATTCTTGAAGCTTATAAGAAATCATTTAATGAAGAGATAAAAGTATTTCAGCTCCAAAGGCGAGTTACCGGGGTTGAAGTGGCAGTAGGTGCTTTCTTTAATGGAAAAGAATTCATGTATCCGATCAATGTAAATTTTGAGCATAAAAAATTATTTCCAGGAAATATAGGACCAAGCACAGGAGAAATGGGCACACTCATGTTTTTTAGTGTTCCTAATAAACTTTTTAATATGACTCTGAAAAGAATGGAAGCAAAACTTGCAGAAGAACAGTATGTTGGATATATTGACTTGAATTGCATTGTTAATGGTAATGGAATTTATCCTTTGGAATTTACTTGTTTTGATAAAGAAACAGAAATAATGACTCAAGAAGGCTGGAAAAATTATAAAGATGTAAAAATAGGAGATCATGCATTCTCAATAAATCCAGAAACAAAAGAAATGGCATGGAAGCCAATTGTTAATAAGACTATTTTCAAGCACAAAGGAAAAATGGTGAAAATAGGATCAAAATTTAAAGCTCATAGCGCATGCGACATTCTTGTAACTCCTGAACACAAGCTTTTAGTTGAAAAAAATGGCAAAACTTTTTTTGAAAGAGCATCTGAGTTAAGAACAGGCCAAAAAATTGTCAGAACAGGAGAGTGGCACTGCGAGCATTTAGAAACAGTAGTTGTTCCAAAATACGAAGAGGAACATGTTTTTGGAAGACATAAAAAAACAATAACCCTTGATAAGCCAGAGATAAAAATACATCCTGAATACTTTCTGAAATTCTTAGGCTTATTCTTAGCAGAGGGCTCTTTTGGCTCGCATGGAAAATTAATTGGAATTCCTCAAAGCTTGAATAATCCTAAAAGAGCCGAGATTGAAGAAATCCTTAATAATATCGGATTTAAATATACAATACAAAAAAATGGAAGCTATCAAATAAATTCAGTTCAATTCTGCGATTTCCTTAAAAAACTAGGACTTGATAGATTGAAAGCTAGCACAAAATTCATTCCAAAATATTTTAAAGAACTGAAGCCTGAAATGTTAAATCACATCATAGAGGGATTTGTTCTTGGAGATGGGAACATACATAAAAGAACAGGACAAATAAGCATGGCAACTACTTCTAAAAAGCTCGCGGATGATTTACAAGAGATAATTTTAAAATGCGGATGGATTGCGAATATAAGAACTGTAAAGGCAAAAGGTACCAAAGGAATTGGTGGATACTTGAGAAATCATGATATTTACTTTTTAGCTTTGCGAAAAACAAAAACGGATTATTACCTTGATAAAAGAGTTATTGGAACTCAAGATTATGAGGACGATGTCTGGGATGTTGAAGTTAATGACTGGCATACCTTATTAGTTCGAAGAAATGGCAAGGCATTTTTCTCAGGAAATTGCAGGTTCGGATACCCGGCTATATTTATACAACAAGAAGGAATAATAACTCCGATGTCTGAGTTCTTGTACCAAATGGCTAAAGGAGAAACTAACAAGTTTAAAGCTCGCAAGGGATTTCAATTAGGAGTAAGATTATTACTGCCTCCATACCCTTTTGATGATGAAAAAACATTTGATGTCTACTCGAAGAATGCAGTTATAATATTCAAAAAGCCAAACTACGAAGGAGTACATATAGAAGATGTACGACAAGAAAAAAATCAATGGTTTGTAACAGGAACTTCAGGAGTTGTTCTAGTAGTAGTAGGAACAGGAGCAACTGTGAAACAAGCACAAGCACAAGCTTATCACAGAATAGATAATATTTTAATTCCTAATATGTATTATCGAACTGACATTGGCGATAGATGGTTTGAAGATTCTGACCGGCTTCATAACTGGGGATACCTTAGAGAGGATTAAAATTCTGAAAATTTAGTTAGTTTTATATTCTTGATTGCTTTAATTTCTTTATGCCTAAATATCTCTTAGAGAATCCTACAAAAGAACAAGAAAATATAGTGCGTCAATTTCTTTTAATCAATTCAGACACTTTTAGAATAACCTCAGCAAGATGGGTCGAGCTTGGTTTTTTAAGCCTAATAAGGAAAGGAGGAAAAAATGATCCAAAATTTATTGATGCTAAAAGAAAACTTGAAAAATATTTTGTTAAAAAGATAATTAACAACAAAAGGTACGATAACCTTGAACAGTTTAAGAATTCTGAGTTTGAACATTATTTTTACAAGCTTTCAAAAGAAATGAAGAATAGAATAAATAAGGAAACTCTAATCTGGCAAGTAAATCCTCCTGAAAATAAGACTTTTTATGGTTTTGAAGATCCTGTATTTTATAAAAAAGACAAAATAATTGGATTTGTGATCTCACATGAATGTTACATTTTTCTTAATCTGAATAAACCTGAAAAGAAAAATCTTAACAGAAAAGGAGTTAAGCTTGAAATTATTAAATAGACTTCTTTCACATCTCTAGAAAAAACTTCTTGTACTGATCAGAGATTTGTTTTGATCTTAACTCAAACAGCTAAAGCAGGACTTGATTCAAAAATGTAAGGAACGGATATTATTGAAGATATTTCTTTAGATTGACTGTTTAAAAATATTTTTATTATCAACAACTTACCTTTGACTTTTATATCAACTGAGCACTTTTTAAGATCATTAAGTAGATTCTTAGATCTTGATACATTATCAGTTGATAAATCCTTAATCAATTCTGAAGCTCCCATCATTTGGATTCCCCCGCTCTTTTTTATTGTTAAAATCAAGAACTATTTGTCCGAGATCAATGCTTCCTTTTGATTTAGATTTAGGACTAAACAAGAACAGATCATCATTTTCCTTATCATAACTGAAGTTAAACTTTTGCATATTTATCCACCAAATGCCAAACCATTTGAAAATAACTTCCATAACCTTGAGCAATTTCTTTAGAAGTCATGATTATGACTAGATTTTCTTCAGATTCTTCATTAAGATATATGGAAGCAACTTTATTGTTGTAAATTACTATGGTGCAATCTGTTCTGAATTTTTTAGGTAAGGACTTAGATTTTAGATTTTTGTTTTGAAATTTTAGGTCTTTATTTTCATCAATAAACAATATCTGCATTTTAATCTTATTTTTCTTATCCCTCTCTTGTTTCGCCAATAGAAGATCCCACTTTGGATCCAATATTCCTTTTTGTCCTCCTCCAATTATCAACACTTCTTTTTCTTGTTTAATAATGTCCTGC
>CAZDUE010000099.1:5480-5949 GCA_964508575.1 uncultured Methanosarcinales archaeon | reverse complement strand
ATTAAAACTAATGAATTAATAAATATCTGCAAAAGTGGCAATAATAAAGTAATTTTGGGCATACTATTTTTAATAAAATAGTACAATGCATATATGCTAAATATGAAATAAAAAAAAGAGGCTATGACCAATAGAGCAAAAAACAAAATTAATATTTTTTGAATGAATATGTTCTGAGAATAATAAATAATATTCAATTTCCAATATTCAAGTATTCCTAACAGTGTCAATATTAAAGATAATATTAAGTATTTTTTTAAAAATTTTAAATCCTTTTTTTTTTTAAGATGATCCATATTAGCTCACAGTCATGATGTGCTAACTTCAGTCATATAAACTTTTGGTTTCAGATATGGGCGCCGCGGATGGGAGTGTCAGAAACAAAGTTTCTGATCATGATCAAAACCAAAGGTTTTGACATTTCACCCGTCTTATTCAAAGACAAAGCTTTGAACCCGCTTATCCGGTA
>CAZDUE010000099.1:0-5436 GCA_964508575.1 uncultured Methanosarcinales archaeon | reverse complement strand
CCCAGAGTATCAATCTGGCGCCTTACCTAGTTAGGCTACCGCGGCTTACCCAACCCAAATATTTATATATTTGGATAATAAATTAACTTATGGACTGAGATGTTTAGACCAGAGTATCAATCTGGTCATTTTCACTTTTTTTTAACTATTTAATGTTAGAACACTTAATAAACTTTTCCAAACAGCGTCGAGAAATGTCGAAAAGATTGCATAAAATCCGAAAATCTTTCAAAATATTACTGTTTTTATCTGACTTACCGAAAGTTTTATAATTAACTTTCAATGCTCCCTAGAAAAAGCATTGTTATGCTGTATTATGCAGTATTAAATACAAAAAAATACAAAGGGTGGATTAATTATGAATGTTCCTTTTTTGGACTTAAAAGCGCAGTACAAGCAGATAAAAGATGAAGTAAAGCCAGAGATTGATTTTGTTCTTGACAATACTTGTTTTATTCTTGGTCCGAAAGTCAAGGAGTTTGAAGGTAATTTTGCAAAGTATTGTGGAGTAAAACATTGTCTTGGAGTAAATTCAGGGACTGATGCGCTAACTTTAGCATTAAAGGCAATTGGAATTAAACAAGGAGATGAGATTATCATTCCTGCTAATACTTTTGTAGCAACTGCAGAATCTGTCTCGCATTGTGGAGCAATCCCTGTTCTAGTTGATATGGATAAACATACTTACTTGATAAATCCTGAACTTATAGAACAGAAGATAACTAAGAAAACTCGAGCAATAATTCCTGTTCATCTATATGGGCAGATGTGTGATATGGATAAGATAATGAATATTGCAAAACAACACAACCTATTTGTCATAGAAGACTCATGTCAATCGCATGGAGCAGAGTTTAAAGGGAAAAAAGCTGGATCAATCGGTCATTTAGGATGCTTTTCTTTTTATCCTGGAAAAAATCTTGGAGCGTATGGCGAAGGAGGAGCCATAACAACAAATTCTGATGAATACGCTGAAGCTATTATAAAACTGCGAGATCATGGGGCAAAGCAAAAATATTATCACGATATAATTGGATTTAACTCACGTCTTCACGGAATTCAGGGAGCTGTACTGAATGTTAAGCTTCGACATCTTGACTCGTGGAATAATGCAAGAATAAAAAATGCACGGCTTTACGAGAAGCATCTCAAGGGCAGTAAGATTTTTCCTGCTGTCGAACATAAGAACGGAAAGCACATTTATCATTTGTACGTTGTTCAGATTCCTAATCGTGATGAAGCTGCAAAACAATTAAATGCTTTGGGAGTGCAAACAGGAATTCATTATCCGATTCCAATACATTTAAGCGGGGCTTACTCGTTCCTAAATTATGAGAAAGGAGATTTTCCAGAGACAGAGAAAGCAGCTGATAAAATACTATCATTGCCAATGTTTCCAGAATTAACAGAAGAACAAATAAAATATGTTTGTTATGAACTGAAAAGAATTGTCGGATGATTGATGATGAAAAAAATAAATGTGGCAGTAATAGGTGCAGGATACTGGGGCCCTAACTTAATAAGAAATTTTGCACAGATTGAAAAGGCGCATGTAACTTATGTATGTGATCTAGATGAGAAAAAACTTGATTCTATCAAAAAAGTTTACACTTACATTAAAACTACGAACAATTATCATGAAATTCTAAAAGATAAAGATGTTGACGCAATAGTCATAGCTTTGCCTGTAGGTATACATCATAGAATAGCAAAGGATGCACTAGAAGTAGGAAAGAATGTGCTGATTGAAAAACCTCTAACTTCCTCTGTAAAACAAGCAGAAGAACTTGTTGAGCTAGCAAAAAAGAACAAGCTTATCTTAATGGTGGACCATACTTTTGAATATTCAGAGCCAATAAGGAAGATGAAAGAAATAATAAGCTCTGGAGAGCTTGGAGATGTTTATTATGTAAGAGCTGAATGGCTTAATCTTGGACTTTTACAGCCAGATGTTAATGTCATCTGGGATCTTGCAACACATATAATCTCGATCATCAATTATGCTCTCGGTCAGATTCCTGTCAAGCTTAGTGCTAATGCTACAGGATATTTGCGAGAAAATATTCCTGAAGTTGGGCATTTACACTTAAAATATGAAAATGGAATGACTGCTTTTTTAACTGTCTCTTGGCTTGAACCAAGAAAAACAAGATGCATAACTATTGTGGGAAACAAAAAAATGTTAGTTTATGATCTTACTAATACAGAAGAGCAGATAAAAATATATCATAAAGGAGTTGACATTACAAAGATAGGAGATGAAAGACAGCATAGAATAAACTACAAATACGGAGACATATATAGTCCTCAAATTAAGAATATCGAGCCATTAAGTACGATGTGCGCACACTTTATTGACTGCATAATTGAAGGTAAAAAACCAATCAGTGATGGAGTATCAGGCCTTAATGTTGTCAAGATACTAGAAGCATCTGACAAATCATTAAAAGAAAGAAAAGAGATATCTCTGGGTGATGATTAATGCCGACTAAAGATCTAAAACTTGGAAACAATGTAAGAATATTTCATGAAGCTCTTGTCAATGTTTATGGTTGTGAACTTGGAGATAACACTACTATTGGTCCTTTTGTCGAGATACAGCGAGGAGTTAAAATAGGAAAGAATGTAAAAATTTCCAGCCATAGTTTTATTTGCGAAGGAGTTACTATTGAAGACAACTGCTTTATTGGCCATGGTGTAATGTTTATTAATGACAGATATCCTGCTGCTGTGACTAAAGAAGGAAAACTAAAAACAGCAGACGACTGGAAACTTGAGACAACATTAATCAAGAAAGGTGTTGGAATTGGCTCAGGAGCAGTAATAATGTGCGGAATTACAATAGGAGAAAACGCAATAATAGGAGCAGGAGCTGTAGTGACAAAAGATGTTCCACCTAATACAGTTTATGCAGGAGTTCCTGCAAAGAAGCTGAAAGATAGGACTGATTTTTGAGATATTATGTAATAAGATTAGAAAATCTGAATTTTATCGTGATAAAAAAGGAGCAGGAGCATAATCAGAAACCATGCTTAAAGCCATGATACTTTTAACTGTTTTTCTAAATCCTGCATCATCTCCTGTTATTCTTTGAATTATCATTTTTTGCTGGTACAACATAGATAAATCCCTTCTGTCAAAAATAAATTGAGACTGCAGACCAACATTGATGCCTTGATTAAGATCATTCAAAGCTTCTGGATAATTTTCATTAGCCATATGAATTATTGATCTTAAAAAATAACCTTCTACAAAGTTAGGATTTATTTCTAATGATTTACTTAAATTATCCATTGCTTTATCAAGTTGTCCTTGTCTGATAAATCCTTCTGCCATGAGAGAGTAGGTTCCAAAATAATTAGGATCTAAATTTTTAGCAAGAGCTAATTCCATCATTGCTTCTTCATATTTTTCCTGGCGATTTCTAAAAGTGGCTTTATTAACATATAATGCTGCAACCACCTGCTGTCTTGTTATATTCTTAAGCATTAATCTTTTTTCAATCAAAGAAGGATGTATGTTGTGCTTTTTAACATAATCTTCGTCTGTCGCTCCTTTTCCTAACCATCCTGGGTCCCAGTTTAAATCATTCCATCTTACAAAGATATGTGATGGGACAATTACTGGAGTTATAGGCAATCCAATATTCTCTGCTACTGAAAGCATCAATATTGAGTAGCCCAGACACGATAATGAATTTATTTCATATCCTTTATTAACAAATAAGTTATCAAGATTAATCTCAGGTCGTCTCTCTTCGTCATTCATTATCTCAGAGAAAATTCTTGCAGCATCTTTCTTATCGTAATTGCTTAATTTACCTATTTGTTCTCTAGCTCTTGTCATTATTCTATTCAATTGTTCATCACTTAAAGGGCTGGCGATTGCTATACCTTCGTCTCTTATTATTTCATCTATGGATGATAAAATTCTTTCAGAATCATCTTTAGAATATTCTTCTTTCGGATTTATTCCAAGCTTTGCTTTTGCTAATATCCTCTCTAATCTTCGATAGCTTGCAATAGTAACATTGGGATTTGTTTCTCTAGCTATATCTAAAGCAACATATCCAATATTAAAAGAAGTATTATTAATTTTTTCGCTTAGAAATTTATCACTCAGAAAATGTTCAGCTAAAGTTAATTGTTCTGTCATTCATAAAAGAATTATTTAGATGTTTAAAATATTTTGCATTTTGAAGTTTACTTAACGCTGCAAACATTAAATAAGATCTGATAAACTTTAACCATATCTTTTTGCTTTATAAATATCAGCATTTAATGACAAATAGAATGAAAAAATAAAGTAACATAGTTAACATTTAAATAATCTTCCATAGTCATTAAGTCCATGAAGGGATTATCAAAGCAAGATCTTGAATATTTTCGCGGTAAATTTATCTCGATTGCAATGCCTGCCTATAATGAACAGGATAATATTCCGATAGTTGTTAATGATGCTTTAAAAGTTCTTAAATCTCTTACAGACAAGTATGAAGTTCTTATTGTTAATGACGGCAGTAAAGATAAAACTGGAAACGTTCTTGATAAAATTGCGAGAAAAGACAAGCACATTAGAGTAATTCATTTTCCAAAAAATAAAGGGGTTGGATTTGCAAACTATACTATTTACAAAAAAGTTCGCGGAGAGATACTATTCTGGAATGCATCTGATAATCAGATAAGAATGAAAGAATTGTATACAATGCTTCCGCATATCAAGAATTATGATATTGTTGTTGGAAATAGACATAAGAGAAAAGACAGCTTAATGAGAAGAGTAGTCTCGAGAGCATTTAGCACAGTCATACTCATAAGGTTCGGAGTTCCTGTCCGCGATGTTGATTCTGTAAAAGTATTTAGAACATCTGTTTTTAAAAAAATAAATATAAACTCGAGAACAGCATTTATTGAATCTGAAATACTAATAAAAGCAAAACGTCAAAAGCTCAAGATACTAGAAGTCCCAATCAACCATCATCCTAGAACAAGAGGAAAGGCATCAGGATTGAAGATGAGAATAGTAATCCCGCAATTAACAGAATTCTTAAAATACTTTTTTGGGTTGAGGTGATGGTAGTTTTTTTATAATTATGGATGATATAAAAGAAATAGATTTCCATGATTGTTTTTTAGAAGAATTAAATCTGCTTAATAATAATCTTGAATTAATCATGACAATAGATACTCATTGGTTTCCAGGAGAAAAATATGCTAAATTGATTCTTCATAATTGTGAATTTGATAAGCAACTAATAAAAGAATTTGAGGAATTAAATAACTTGACTTGGAGAGAAAACTTAGAATTTAACGTTATTGCTCATATGAATCATTCTGAGAAAAATAAAAAACATGTTTTTGAATTGGTTTTTCAAAGAAATAACAAAAATTGGATTCTTGTTGCAGATGATTTTAATTTTAGTAGAAGCAAAAAAGG
>CAZDUE010000098.1:0-6004 GCA_964508575.1 uncultured Methanosarcinales archaeon | reverse complement strand
TTATATGGAGAAGATTTATAGCAGCGGACATAAATAATTGATTGATATTTTCTGCTGCTATATTCAGAAGACCTAAAAAAAATATCATGTTCAATACTTTGGTCTTCTGTTATAGAACTAATATTTTTAATTATTTGAATAAAGAATCAATCCTAAACCTCAACCTCAAAAATCTCATCAGCAACTGAAACAATATCTCTTATGTATTCTAGATTAACTCGTAATGATGCGTATCTTTCTATTATTCCTGGATTTATTCCAGATCTGAGCATTTTATCAAGTGTTAAAGTTTCTGCAAAGCACGCTAGATGTTGATTCTCAGTTAACTGGGCGACAGACATTATTCTTCTTCCAAGTCCATGATTAACAAGGGGAATTCCTGATAAGTCAAGTTTTGATTTTACTAATCCTGAAGTAAAGTATTGCCCTCCTTTTGCTTCAAGAAGTTTAATCTGTTCAGAACTCATTGATTTTGGCCTTCCATCGTCAAGAACAATTGTTCCGTCATCAAGATCATCAGCTTTTAAGAATGGATGCAGCATGCTTGTGGCTGTAATTATCATTTTTTTGCCTTTTGGCTTGTAATCAGAATTTTCATTTAAGCTTCCTGAGATTCTTGCACTAGGATATTTTTCTTTAAGTTCAGCAATATCTCTTTCAAGTCTATTTACGTTTCTTCTAACAATATGAATATCTGCACCAGAATAATTTTCCAAAATTAGTTCAGTTAATCCTCTGCTTACTGCTCCCATTCCATAAATTGCAATAGGAATATTTTTCAAGTCAAGATTATATCTTGATGCAATTTCCTCTAATCCTTTGAATGAATAATAAGCTGTCAGATAGCTTCCTGAAGTGTTGTATGTTTTTACATCAAAACTCTGAAGTTCTGCAATTCTCTCAAGGATCCCTTCTTGTTTTTCTTTTTCTGTTATTTGATAATTAACAAAATTATCATCAGCATTATGAAAATGTTCTAGTTTTCTTGCAATTCTTGAATTTATAAATTTATTAAGGTCTCGCATTGCTTTAGGCATTAAAACAACTGAAGTGTATCCTCCTAATCCAAAGACATTTGTTCTTTTAAGCAGGTAAGCTTTAGCCATTCCTTCAATTATTTTGTCAATCATTATTTCATCCAAAGAGCCGTTGCTATAGAACGGATGAGGTTTCGAGTTTTTTATTTGATTTCTAAGATCCTCTTGTTCAAATGCCCAGCATGGAAATGGAATGAGAATAATATCACCAAGCTCTTCTTTTTCTAAACTCGCTCTTTTATTTCCAGATCCTTGGATGTATGCAAGTCTAGTTGGTGCTTCAATGCATGATTTTGCATAGTGAAGGTCATGATTTACATCAGGATTTGCAAGAACAACAGATCTCGTCGCACCTTGCAATATTGGCAGAGCTGCGTGTAATTCTTCTTGTGTTTGGGATGTTATTAGAAATCCAAATGTCATAATGCAAGAATATCAAATAGTTTTATAAACATTTCCCAGATTCTGAATGAATATAATACTATGAATAGGTTAATAATATGAATGGGTTAAATGCTTAAAAATGAAAAAAGAATCAAAAATAAAAAATGCAGATATGTCAAAGTCAGAGACTTCCAAATTAAAAGCTATTTTAATTACGAATAAAGGGATTGAGTATGTTGCAGTTCAAGAAGTTAAAGAATTGATAAACGAGGAGTCAGAAGTTAAAGACAGAGTTATTTTGTTTGAAGCTGATCTTAACTCGCTTTGTTACTTGACATATATGAGCAGAACTGCCATAAGAGTCATGATTTTATTAGATACTATCAAATTCAATGAACTGGAAGATATTAAAGTTTCTGATAATTATAAATCATTTTTGCAGAACAGGACTTTTGTTGTGCGCTCTTTAAGAGTGGGAGAACATAACTTTAGTTCTTTAGATATTGAAAAGCATATTGCAACAAGTATGGAAGGGCAGGCAGACTTAAAAAATCCTGAGATGCACTTTTTAGCTTTTATCAATAATAATGTGTGCTATTTTGGCATTGACTTGGCGGGGTTTGATCTTTCAAAAAGAGATTACAAAGTTTTCGGCAATAAAGACTCGTTAAAAGGCAGTATTGCATATTCTGCTTTAAGGATTGCAGATTGGAATCCTAAGAAAATTCTAGTGGATACTTTTGCAAAAGACGGCTCAATAGTTATAGAAGCAGCTTTTCACACTAATGGTGTATCTCCTAATTTTTTCAGGAAAGAACAATTAGTATTTACTAAATTTCATGATTATGATTTTAAAGATAAAGAACATGATAAGGAATTGCACAAGCTAGATCATAACATAACTGCACTAGACAGTTCTATGAATTCAATAGCCGCAGTTAAGAAAAATTCAAAGATTGCAGGAGTTGAAAATTTAATAGATGCAAGAAAAGCAAGCATTGACTGGCTTGATCTTAAAGTTGATGAAAGATCTGTTGATTTTATAATCACTTATTATACTCAGCCTGCAAAGCATAAAACTACTGAGAAAGATTTAGATCGTTATTGCAACGAGTTTTTTTACCAGGCAGAGTACATATTGAAAGAAGATGGAACCATATGCTTGATAACTCGAGATTTTTCTCTTCCAGTAAAGTTTGCAGAAAAATATGAATTTAAATTAATCGAGAAGCACGAAGTCATGCAGGGAGCACAGAAGCTTTTTATTTTGGTTTTTAGGAAGTAAAAGACACCATGAATAAATGAAGTTTAGTTATTGCATAATAGTTCTAATCCTTTAAAGTCTGGATTTTTTGCTAGTTCTCTTGCTAAATCTTCATCCTTCTTTAGAAGGACAGCGTAATCTTCTGGATTTAGTTTAGAATTCCATAAATCATAGGGGCTTGTGACTTTATCTAAATCCAGTCCAGCTTCTTCTGCTTTTTCTATATTAACAAAAGCGTAAAATAGATATTTGTATGTAACTCCGCCAACTTCAAAAAGTGTTATGCTTGGTTGTTGGTTTGCCATTTTTTTTATTCTCCAATTGGATTATTCCCCATTCTATTTAAACTTTTTGATTAATAACTACTATCTGATGGTTATTCTTCATTAATTTTCATTGCTGTTTCGGTTTTAATAATTCGACTAATATTTCTGCTAAAGGATGTCGTCTGCTTCCCATTGCAGTATGTAATCTAACATCTCGCTCATATGATTCTGTCAAGCCAAGTAATTGGTCAATTTGTTCTTCTAACTCTCTTGGAACAGGTTCTGTTCTAAATAGATCATAAAATCCATCATGTTCGCCATAAATTTGTTTTTTTGTATCAGTCAATGTAGCTCCGATATGTTCATAGTATTCCAATATTGCACTGATTTCAGGCTTGATTGAAGTTGCAGGATTTCCTGTTCTGATAAGTAAATCATGCACTCCCATATTTGTTCCAAGTTCATGAGGAGATATCATATAAGTCATAGTATGATTAACTCCTCCGAGTTGTCTTTCTCTAGAGTTATCTTGATAGCATGCAGTATAATACGCTAGTTTTACATTAACTCCTTGAAAAGTTGACTCATCAATCCTAGCATCCTGACTGATGATGACATTAAATTTTATTTCTTGATTTACCATTTTGACCTCCGTCACCTCTTTAATGGTAAGAATCGGGGGAATAAAATAGTATTAAAATTTATTTCAATTTTTATGGAAAATATTACAAAAAATAGCAATATTTATATAGAAAATGGAACATTTATTTCATTTATGCTCGATAATAAAGATTATAAGATTTTAGATGTACTTAAAAATAACTCAAATTTAAGTACACAGCAGATTAGCAAAAAAACCTTAATACCCATAACAACAGTACATCATAGAATAAAAAAATTATGCAAAGAAGAAATAATAAAAGGATATACAGTAGTTTTAGATTATAAAAAATTAGAAAAGGGCTTATCAGCGTATATTTCAATAACTGTCGATTATCACGATTTAAAAAATAGTAAAATAACTCAAAGAGATTTAGCTAGAAAAATAAGCAATTTGTCACAAGTTGAAGAAGTCTCAATCTTAGCAGGAGGCACGGATATTCTTATCAAAGTAAGAGTCAAAGATATTGAAGAGATGGATGAATTTGTTACAGAAACTTTAAGAAACATAAAAGGAATAGAAAAAACTCAGACAATGATGATCTTGCACGAATTTTAAAACATTTTTTTTAAATACCTTTATAAACTCATTTAAAATTTGTCATGGCATGTCAAAGCCAACAATAACAGCAGTCTATTCGCATGATAGAGTTTTTACAGAAATTTCTGAAAGTTCAAAAGAGCTGTATGATAAAAGCAGATACGGATCTTTATTAGAGGATGGGAAAATTCAGCTTTCTAATTTAGAAGCTCTTTATTTGATTGAAAAAAAAAGATTAGAGTTAAAAGACAATAAAAACAAGGATATCTCTTTTGAAGATTTCATGAAGAAAGCAAAGAAAAAAGAAAAGAATTTTTGGCAGAGATACTCTGTATTTAGAGATATGAGAAACAGAGGATACATTATTAAGACTGCGCTAAAGTTTGGAGCAGATTTTAGAGTTTATGATCGTGGAGTAAAGCCTGGAGAGGATCACGCTAAATGGGTTGTTTTTCCTGTTCACGAGACTGAATTTATGACTTGGTATGATTTTGCAGCAAAGAATAGAGTTGCTCATAGCACTAAGAAAAAGCTTCTTATAGGAGTAGTAGATGACGAGGGAGATGTAACTTATTGGGAAGTCAGATGGATAAGGCCTTGAAAGGATACTTGATGTGATATTATGGCAAATAAAAAACAAAAAATGAAACTTAAACAAATCGAGCCAGTCTCGTGTGCAAAAATTTTTGGAGTAACTTATGCAATTTTAGGATTAATAATTGGTGCGTTTTTTACAATGTTTGCTCTTCTTGGAGCAGCTTTTTCAATGGGAAGAATGGGAATTTTTGGTGTGTTATTTGGAGTTGGTGCAATAATAATTCTTCCTTTATTTTACGGTTTAGTTGGGTTCTTATCAGGATTGTTAATAGCTTTAATGTACAACTTAATTGCCTCAAAGTTCGGTGGAATTGAGTTAGAGTTTGAGTGAAATCCAAAACCTATAAAAACAAGATATTCTCTCATTGATTAATGGTTGAAGTTCGAGATAAAGCATTAGAAATAGTAAAAAGAGAAGGTCCCATTATTCCTAGTAAGATTGCTTCTGAGTTAAATATGAATCTGCTTTTTGCATCAGCAGTATTATCAGAGCTTTCTGCTTCTGGATTGGTAAAAGTTTCAAATATAAAAGTTGGTGGCTCTCCTTTATACTATCTTGAAGAACAGAAAGAAAAACTTCAAGATTATGCTAAAAGATTGCACGAAAAAGAGAAAAGGACTTTTGATAAATTAAAAGAAAAAAAATTGATGAGAGATTCAGAATTAGATCTACTGCATAAGGTTACTTTGCGAAATATCAAAGATTTTGCAATTCCTATTGAGATAACAATAGGAAATGATTCAGAATTATTCTGGAAGTGGTACTTGTCTAGTGATGAGGAAATAAAATCTATTCTTGATCAGATGCTTGGTGTTAAGGAAAATAAAGAGAAAAACATAAAGCCAGAAAAAATGCAAGAAACATTTCATCAAGAAGCTCAGAAAACATTGACTGAAAAATCAGATATTTTAGAATCTAAAGTTCCAAATAAAGTTGAAGATAAAATAGATAAACCAAAGAAAAAAATAAGAAAAACGAAAATCAAGATGCAAGATCCTTCTCAAGAGACCATTAGCGAGGCAATAGTTCAGAAGAATTTAGAAGAAAGCATGGAAAGTAAATCTAAAGAGAAAGAAAAGAAAACAAAAGAATCAGAATTCATGAATCAAGTTAATGATTATTTCAAGCAAAACAATATTGAAGTTATAGAGTCAAGCATAATGAAGAAAAGCGCAGAGTTTGATTTTATTTTGAATATTCCCAGCACTGTTGGAAAAGTAAAATATTATTGCAAAGCAAGAAAGAAATTAAAAA
>CAZDUE010000097.1:1193-6009 GCA_964508575.1 uncultured Methanosarcinales archaeon | reverse complement strand
TTTCGCTACTATAAAAAATAATTTCAAAAAAAGCTTCACAATACTAAAGTATTACGTGTCCATTTGTCCAGTGGGAAAAAATAAAAATGTTCTTTATTTAATTATAAAATCAATTATTTTAAAAAGTACATCATTACTAACAAGTAACTAAACATTTATATATTGTTAACAGAATCAAATATGAATGATCAACACAAGCTACCAGGGAATAGGAATAAGCTCAAGTCCAGAGATAAAAAAAGATCCAATAAGTTTAGATCTATTAAGATGGATGGAGTACGGATCAAGATTTTCAGAAACTCATCAGTTATGGCTGGTTGATACTCCGCAAATTCTTAATTACCAGGCAATTCATGGAATCTCTGAGAGATCTGCACGATCAATTATCAAGAATAAAGGACATGCAAAGGCAAAAGATTTAGAGCTAATAATAGGCGCACACAAACTAAAGAATGTCAAAGTCATTAGACATGAACAAATATTTGAAAAAGAACAGAAAGAAATGCTGGATTTATTATTGGAAATTTATAATTCTGATCCAGAAATTAAAGAAGCAGTAGATAATTGTGTTCCCTCAAGATTAACACAGAAAGCAAAGCATCCAGAACTATTGAAAATGTATGCTCTGACTGAAATTGCTTTAATATTAACACATTCTGGAATAAAATTAGGACATAATCTTGAAATTACTTACGATAACGCTGCAGTTTTAATACATGATAAATATGATCTTGGAATATCTCCAGAATTCCATTATCCTGCTCTTGGACTTGAAGTCATTCCAAGTAATGGACTAAAACTTGAGCCGTACAGCGCAGCTCATGCTGATAAGAGATTACTTTTAACAGATGATCTTAATGGATTAAGAAAAAAATACTATTCTCTAAACTCACAGAGGCAAAAAGGACTTAGAAGAAATTTATCAGATTTAGTGGATGAATCTGAAGGAGAATTTGTAATTGATCAAGTTCATGAAAAATATATCCGTCCAGTTAAGAGTGCTAGAAGCTGGATGAGAGCAAAAATAGCAATGCTTGCAGCAAGTTTCTTATTACTATTCACAGGAGGAGCTGGCTATTCAGAATATAGATCAATACAAAATGATGTTCAGGCAATATCTTATGAAGAAGTATCAAAAATTCCTGCTTATATAATAACAGGAGCAACTGGAAAAAGATTCACAGTAGCATTTAACGAAGCTGGACAAAGAACTGATGAAAGATTAGAACAAAAATATGGATGGATGGGTGCTTTCGCATATCATCCATGGTTAGGAGCAAGATATAATTTTCATGATGTTATAAAAGAAGATATTGAATACAAACAATTACTTGCAGACTTAAAAGCACAGTATGGAGAGCCAAATTCTCAAAACCCTCAAGGATACTTGCCTAGTGTACTTGCTAAACAAGAACAGCCGACATTATTATAACAGAAGACCAAAAATATTGAGCATGATTTTGTTTGGTCTTCTGAATATAGCAGCGGAAAGTATCAATCAATTATTTATGTCCGCTGCTATAGCTCATCCTTTTTCAATGTGAAATAATATTAGGACGTACTGAGAAAGACTTACCACAGTAAACACAACGTTTTGACTTGCCTTCCACAGTGTTATACATGGACTGATATTTCATGTGATGCATACATTTTGGACATCTTAGTTTTAATAGCATGGTACAATTTTATATTATCATATTATATATTTTTCTGTTGGATTGTTGGAAAGATAAAGATAGAAAAGCTTAAATATTAATGTCTATACTATGTCTATACATGGAAATATCTAATTTAGATATAAAAGAACAAATTGTAAAAACTGTAGTAAAATCAGGCAATGGAGGAGCTATCTGGGTTCCAAAGAATTGGCTTGGACAAGAAGTTATAGTTATACTTCCAAAAAAATCAGAACTTTCAGTTAGGGAAAAAATAATTCATTTGCTTGAGCCTCACTTAAAAAATATAGTTTGTGTTGCGATATATGGATCTTATGCAAGAAATGAGCAAACTAAAAACTCTGATGTAGATATTTTAGTTCTAACTGAGAAATCAATAAAGATCGAAAAAATGGAAAATTTTGATATTATTTCTATACCATTAAATAATTTTAAAAAAGCTATTCAGAAAAACCTTCTTTATTATCAAATAATTCAAGAGGCTGAAGCATTGATTAATTCTCATGTTCTAGAAGAATTAAAAAACATTAATATTAATATGGAAAGCTTTGGAAATTATTTAAAAGAAACTAAAGAACATATTAAAAGCAATAGAGACTTACTAGAATTGGATAAAATGGATTCTGAATATCTTGATTCCACCTCTGTTACATATTCATCAATTCTCAGATTAAGAGGATTGTTCATCATAGAATGCATAATTAAGAAAAATAAATTTTCTAATAAAAATTTTAAAAATAAAATAATTAAACTTGGGTTAACATCTAAGGAATTTGAAGATTGTTATGAAATTTATAGATCAATTAGAGATAATCAAAAAACTAAAATAAAACTTAAAATAAATACTGCTGAAAAATTATTAATTATTTTAGATAAGAAAATTTTTAATTTAAAGGTGCTAATTAATGGTAAATAGAAAGAAAAGATTACAAAGAGGAATAGATTCTCTCGACAAACAGATTAAATTGCACGAAGACAAACTAAAGAAAGCTGAAGAAGATGACAACATAGAACTTTCAGGATATTACAGGAAAGAAATTGAAGCAAAAAAAAGAGATAAAATCAAAAAACAAAGACTTCTTGACAAAGGAGGTTAATCAGTTAATCATCATTTAAAATAAAATCAATACGTCCATAAAGGGATCTCTTTGAATTTTACATTAAATCTTTTAAGAATATTTCTGACTTGTGAAGCTTTTTTTCTATCTGCTAATAAAACTCCCTTGCTTATCTTCTCAATTCCCAACTCCATTATTCCTTTAGTTTTAGTAACGTATTTTTTTCCATCAGATCTAGATATTGATATCGAACCGTAAAGTGCTCTGCTTAACTTTACTTTAGCATTCTGCTCTATATCTCTCATGGAATAAAAAATAAGCACCTTCGCTGACAAACTCATTTTTTTTTCAGTAATATAAATTGGTTTTCCATACAAAAGCAAGCCTTCTCCTGATAAAGCCCCTGCTATTTCTCTTTCATTCGCGAGTTCATTAATATGAATGAATATTGTCTGTATTTTCTCATTTTTGTTTTTGTTAATTTCTTTTATCAGCAAGAACTGATCTTTTGAATCGTGAATTATTGCAATGTCAATATCAGATTTCTCATTATCTTCACCGCGAGCAACAGAGCCAAATAAAACTATCTGAAGTACATGTTTGATATCTTTTATCTTTTCTGCAAATTTTACTGCAATATCAAGATTGCTCATTTAGAATCTCCTCACAAAATTGCTGAATCCTGTCAAATGCTTCTTTGCATTTCTTTACAAATCTTTCATTATCAGCTTTTCCGTAAACATAACTTGGTCTAAACTGTTCTATCTGCTGTATTAGTTCAGAAATCTCTTCACTTTTATTGCCTAAGCTCTTCTCTCTTTTAATAATGCCATATATCTGGTTATGCTTAACATCTCTATCTTCAGGAATAGTTCTAAGCTTGTGCATTGACGCATTTATGTAATGCGAGGCAGCCATTACTAGAATTTCAATAATCGTCTCGCTGTCCTCAGCATAATCAAGCTTTTTCAATGTCGCCAAAAATCTTTTAGCTTTAATAATATGATTCTCTATTCTCATATTACACATTAAACAGAACGGTTATTTAAGCTTTTCTGTTTAATACATAAATTGCATATTATTAGGTAAAATGTTTATAAATGTTTTCACTAAGAAGTAACTATGAAATGAAGGAAAGTATCGAACTTGCATAACATCATCGTATTAATATTACAACATTATCATGTTAATATTAAAACATCACATCTTAAACTTTTCCTTGCCTTCATAAACTTTCATTGCAAATTCAACATCTTTATCGCCGTAAGTTATCGAGCTAATAGCGTCACACATTCTTATGGCTTCAAATAACTCGCGCTGATGAATGTTCCTTCCAGTTGCATTGCCTCTAGCTCCAGAAATATGGATCTGATCATGCAAATCTTGAAAAAACTTCTTAGCATCAGTACTTGAGCCACCAGCACAAATCAAGCCAGTTCTTCCAGCAGCATGAACTGCCTCTTTTAATGACTGGGACTTTTCAACTCCTTCTTTCTTAGGATAATTAACCTTGACAAATTCTGATCCAAGACAAGCTCCAACTCCTGCGGCTCCCGCGATCAAATGAGGATCCTTCTCATCCTTGACAGCTTTTCCTCTAGGATACATCCATAAAACTACGAACAATCCGTGCTGGTGAGCTTCATGAATTATTCTTGAGGCATCCATCATCATATCATTCTCGAACTCTGAACCAATGTAAATAGTAAATCCAACACCAACAATATTCAATCCAGAATTCTTTTTTAATTTCATCACTTGATCTATCGAAACTAATTGGTCAGATATTGGATCTTTCTGATTTACTTTAACAAGATGAGTCTTAGAATTCAACTTGACAATGTAATTAATATTTTTGTAGTCCATCCCGTAATTTGCAATCAAACCGTACTGAGCAGCCATAACTCCAATAGTTGACTTTGATCCTATTCTGAATAAATGCTCAGGATCATTATCATCCTCTGAAATGCCCTCTCCATAGAAATCATCATTTAAATGCTCTATCTTTTGATCACAAGCATAAAGCATCAACCTGTTCTTTCCTTTAGTGGCTGACAAAAAATTTTTCTTATAATCCTGAAC
>CAZDUE010000097.1:0-1183 GCA_964508575.1 uncultured Methanosarcinales archaeon | reverse complement strand
TGAACCATCTCCTTTGGAACATCTGCTGGAACTCTAAATTCATCCATTTTCTAACCCTCCTGACCTTTTTGTGACGTCGCCGACTCGCTCCGCACCAAAAGCTCGACCAAAAGCAGGAATTTTGTTTTCAACAAAATTCACACTTTGATCTGTTTTTATTTTTTATTCTCTTTTATTTTTTAATTTTACTTTTATTACTTAATCAACCTAACTACTTTAGCTATATCTTACTCACACTTATGCTCTGCTTGTATCCATCTTATTGTACCTGACTTTTGGCGCATTACTGCACTATGTGTTATGATCTTCTTTCCTGAAAATACTACTCCTTTTAGAAAAGGACCATCAGTAATTCCAGTTGCAGCAAACATACAACTGTCTCCTCGAGCAAGATCATCAATATTGTAAACTACATCTAAATCATCAAAACCCATAGTCTTTGCTTGCTCTAAAAATTTCGGCTTGTGCGGCTTTAAAACAGCATGCATATCCCCTCCTAAAGTCTTAAGAGCTGCTGCTGTAATAATCGCTTCAGGAGCTCCACCAACACCCATCATAATATCAATTCCAGAATCATCAACGCATGTCGCGATACCTGCAGTAATGGTACCATAATCTATCAGCGCAACTCTGGCGCCTTCTTTTCTTATTTCAGAAATTAATTTATTATGCCTGTCTCGCTCAAGAACACATACTGTAACTTCGCCTGCATCCTTGTCTAAAGAATCTGCAACTGTTCGGATGATTTCTTTCGTCGAATCATTAATACTGACTTTGCCTGCTGCTTTAGGTCCAACACATAACTGATCCATATAAGTTCCAGGAACTGATAATAAACAGCCACGAGGAGCAGCCGCTAAAACTGACAATGAATTGGCTTTGCCTTTCTCAACACCAGTGGTTCCTTCTAAAGGATCAATAGCAATATCAAACTCAGGACCTCCTGAGCCGACTAATTCTCCAGTATAAAGCATAGGCGCCTCATCTTTTTCTCCTTCACCGATAACTACCTTTCCAGAAAAATTAATACTATTCAATCTTGAACGAATCTCGTCAACAGCAGCACCATCAGCAGAATTCTTATCTCCCTTACCCATCCATCTTGATGCAGCAATTGCACCCTGCTCTGTTGCTCTGACAAATTCTAAAGCCAAATTCCTATCCATTATTTCCACCTTGTTAA
>CAZDUE010000096.1:0-6098 GCA_964508575.1 uncultured Methanosarcinales archaeon | reverse complement strand
ACCTCCAGAGATATGAATTATTGCTCCAGTAGCTCCATTATAACTGATATCCAGTAAAGGATTTGTTAAAGCTCCTTTGACTGCTTCTTCAACTCTGTTGTTAGTATCAGAAGAACCTACTCCTATTGCAGCAACTCCTCCATTTGTCATGATTGCTTTAACGTCTGCATAATCTAGGTTGACTAAACTTGGAACAGCAATTGTTTCAACAATTCCTTTTATCATAGTAGATATTAGTTCGTTAGCAACAGCAAAAGCTTGTCTTACTGGAAGATTACCAGCAATGCTTACTAATCTATTGTTATCAATAACTATGACAGTATCAGAAACTTTTCTTAGTTGTTGTAATCCAAATTCTGCTTTATCTACTCTAGCTCTTTCAATCTTGAAAGGCATGGTAACAGTACCAATAACAATTGCTCCTAAATCTTTAGCAACTGATGCTACTATTGGAGCAGATCCTGTTCCTGTACCTCCTCCCATTCCTCCGCAAACGAAAACCATGTCTGCATCTTTTAAGCATTCTTTAATCTCTTGGATGCTTTCTTTAGCTGCTTCAGCTCCTTTTTCAGGGAAGCCACCACATCCTAATCCTCGAGTTAATTCTTTACCAATTAAGAATTTTCTATCAGCTTCAATAACATTGATATGTTGATTATCAGTATTGCAAGCAATTATCTCTGCTCCTTTAACTCCTTTTTTGTAAAGCCAGTCAACCATATTGTTTCCTGCTCCACCACAGCCAATAACCTTGATATTAGCTTGTCCTGTCTTGTCAATTCCTTCAAATTTCTGGGTATTGTTCTTCAACGCGTTTTGTATTATAAAATCCATTTTAGGTCCTCCCCCTTGTTTTTGTTTTTTTATTTTTTTTGTACTCTTAGCTGCACTGTAAACATGATCTTATGAGTGTTATACGCTTACACCGAAGCATATAGGTACATCTACGTTCTAGTCTCTTACCTCCTCAAACTAGTTCATTTTAAGCCTGCCAACTGTTCCAAAAATGATCTTTTAAATCACATTTGGATGGGCTTTTGTACAATTTACTATATTCGTTTACATGCATAAACTAGTATTTAAAGATTTCGTTTTCAGGGGGCTTAATCATTATTTTCCATATTGAAATAAATCATCTGTTCGAGGGTGATGTATTTCTAAAAATGAAAAGTCTTTCTAAATTTATAATGTGTTTCCATTAATCGAAAAGTATTTATACTTCCTATACGCTAAATAAATAAAAATTGATTGTTCCAGAGGATAAGAAAAAATGATTTCAGCATTAGTTGAAAGAAAAAGAATGGCTATTTTAAAGGTATTTTTAGACTCAAAATCACAAGATCCTAATGCAAAGCTATATTTGAATGAAATTTCTAAAGAATCAGACATCCCTCCATCTACTTGCCTAAGAATACTAGCAGAAATGAAAAAAACAGGAATTGTCAAACAATCAACAGTAAGTAGAATGAAACTATACTATGTAGATCCAGACAAGCTCAAGTATTTAGAGTCTTTACTAGCTAAAGAGGAAGACCCACTATCATCCTTTGTAGATCAAGTATCCAAAGAATCAGGAATAAGAATGATATTATTACATGAAAGAGATGATGAAAAAGCAAATGTATTATTGATAGGCACAAATATAAGATCAGATCACATAAAAATAATATCCTCAGAAATACGAGAAAAATATGGATTCAACATAACTCATATGGTAATGACTCATGAACAATACGGGCAGATGAAAGAGCTCAACCTGTTCAAAGGAAAAGTAGAAGAACTATATAGAGCGCCACTTTAGTTCATAATATGATTTACTTTTTCTTGACTTTGATGTCATTTTTAGTAAGGTTTATAAGATATTAATTCACTCACTAAAGTCATTCACGCCCCTGTAGTCTAGCCGGATAGGACAAGAGCTTGCGGAGCTTTAAACCTGGGTTCGAATCCCAGCAGGGGCGTTTATACGGACAGTACAACGCCCTAACCAAAAAATAGGGCGTTTGTACTCCACTTGATGTACAAACTTTTTAAACAATAACGCACTAATAAAACAAGGTGCGAAAAATGAAAAAAGACTTTGACATCTACAACTACCCAGGCAAACTCGAAGCCGCAATAAAACAAGTACAAAAATCAGAAATAAGAAAATTATAGTTGATAATAGACAATGTCTTGTGGTGAGCGGTGAGCGAAAGGTTTATATACTTTGTATGCTTACTACACACTTAGTATGCCTGTGATTGATTCATCAACATTGATTAGCTTTGCTAAGATTGGAAGCTTGAACCTATTGATTATGTTAAAAGGTCAAATTGTGACGATTCAAGAGGTGTATGATGAGTGCGTTGAGAAGGGCATTGCTTTGGGTTATGCTGATGCTTTGCGTGTGAAGAAAATGTTTGATAATAAGCATGTGATTGTGGAAAATGTGAAGAGGTCTGCGTTGTTTTCAGGGGTTAGTATAGTTGATTCCAAAGTAATCAGTTTAGCTAAAGAGAAAAAAGATTATTTGTTTGCTGATGATGTGAAATTAGGAAGAAGGGCAAGAGCTGAAGACGTTGAAGTAAGAAATACTCCTGATATGTTACTGCAATTGTTGCGAACTAATAGGATAAAAAAGAAGGAGTTTGCAAATTTATTGCAATTATTAGTAGATCATAAAAGGCTTTCAAAAAAGTCAAAAGAATTGTATTTGAAAGCAGGAGGTTAAAATGGAAGGAATGGTAAGAATTAATACAACGATGAATCCAGAACTTTTGAAAAGGGTTGACTTTTACGCAGAGCAGAAATTGGAAGATAGATCAACTGCAATACGACAGTTAATTGCAGAAGGGCTAAAGGCAGAACTTAAAGCAAAAGTATTGAACTCGTTAAGGGATGCTAAATTAACAATAAGGGAAGCTGCACAATTATTGGGTGCGGAATATTGGGAGATACAGCAGATGATTGAGGAGGAAGGAATATTAGCGGCAGATACGACACCAAGAGCTGATAAAAATGACAAATTCTGAAAGAATTCAAAAGTATCTTGATCTGCACAGTAAAGGTTTATGCAAATAGATCTTTACTTCCAATTACTTCTAGACAGCAGCCACGATGAGCTTAAATAGTTTTAAAGAAATTCAAAGCTTAGGCGTTACGTTTAATTAGGGCGCCATAATGTCCGCATGGGAGCCTGGCAGGGGCGTTATTGTTCCTTAAATATTTTAAGATCAAGGAGGGTGATTGCATGTTAGAGCTGGCTGGAAGAATTGAAAAAGCAGATATTGAACAACAAATAAGATCTAATTTGGCTGTAGGATTGATACATGGTTATGATACAAAAGTTTTTGTCCATTATGCTCCTGCAAAATCTTCTTGTTTGATTAGAGTTCATTTTGATTTTAGAGATACTCCAGTAGGTTCTTTCATAACTAGCGATGTGCCTGACAACTTTCAAAGTTTAGGACCTCAAGAATACATTCTCTTAGCCCTTTGGGAAAACCGAATGCAGGAAAGACAATATCCCACCTTAAATGAAATTAACAGATATTATGATCCTGGAAATATGTCAAATGCTGCTTATATCGGTCCTGGAACAAGGGAAAATCCAGGGCGCAAGATGATAACTCCAACATCGATTTATAGTATTGGAAGAGGAGGTCTTTCAAACATTGTTAGAACTAAGCTTCCAGATCCGATGCGAGCTTCCAGAGTTGTAATCATTGAAACTCCACAGTTCATGCAAAATTTCAAAGATGCTGTAGAAAGAGAAGGTCTTGTGGCAATAGTGATGGAGCCAATTGCATAGCCCTTTTTTAATATTTTCCAATTCTATATCTTTTTTCTTTTATTGTTTTTAAGTTCATCAATTGAATATTCTGGATTTGATCATATTTGAGTTTCATCTTAACCTTCTAACGCATTCATTACAAACAGGCAGTCTTTGCTCTTCTATCCTGAGAGTCATGCTTTTACTACAGGACATACAACTTTCAATTATGATTAATGAACTATTCATATATCTGATATTATCAGTATATATTTTAATTCTTTGTGCATATGCATAATTTAAAGTATATGCTTACTCAATCAAAATACCTTGGATCATCTGATCTTATGAATATTTCTTTGCGTTCTTTATGCTTTGAATCTGGTCTATCTGATTCTGAACTTCTTGAATTATAAGAAGCAGTTGATTTAGAGCTAAATTTTGTTCCAGAATCTTGGCTTATATCTTTAATAATGTTAAATTCAAACGCTTTCTTTAGATTAATATTCCCACATTCCATGCATTTAAAGAAAGGTCCAAACTTTCCACTTAATAATTCAAGATATTCTCCACAGACGCATTTCATGTTTTCTACATCTAAAATAGAGTTCTTATGCTTTAAACAAACAGAAAATCCCTGAGAATTAACAACTGTTGGAAGAGTTCTAGAATCCTCGCAAAAAGGACATTTTTCTATTTTACTCTCGCCATATCTTTTTGGAATGTACATTTAATCCTCTTTTAAAAAAATAAAACGCCGCGGCCCAGACTTTCACAACTCTGTTTTGACAGACATTAACCGAATTTTTGCTTGTTGCAAAAATTCCTGTTTTTTGGTTAAGCTCATCAGAACCTTTGGTTCTGTGCACAAAAGCGCGTGAACGCTTTTTGTGTTTTTCGTGGAGCCAGAAGCGACATCGAAAAAAGGTTAATTTGAACTGGGACATCCTTTCGGAAACAAGCTATATGATACTTCCTGTAGTTCCAGGCTTGCGCAGTACCAGATTGTGCCACCGCGGCATATTTTTTTCAAGAACTTTAGGGCTTATTTAAAGGTTGCTTTTATCACTTCATGTTAGAGGAAGTTTTTTAAACATCTATCTTGAACTAAGATAATGTTGAACAAATTTTCAGATGAAGGATTCAGAAGATTGACTTTTTTTAATGTATTGCAGTTATTTGCAATAACTCTAGGATGGTCGTTAATCTTTTTATTCTTTAATAAAAAGGGTTTTAGTTTAGTAGAATTCATTATTTTTTATAATTTTGCGTGCTTTTCAGCAGTTCTTGCTTTAATAATTGTAAAAACAATAAATCTCAGAAAATTCATCGCTATTGGAAATCTAATACGTGCATCTCAGTTTTTAATGGCTGCAGTTTTGCTTTTTACTTCGTCAGTAACTTACCTTAAAATAGAATTTTATCTTATTGCTTTTTTATGGGGTATTTCTTTTTTAATATTCTGGGTTCCTTTTAATATTATCGCGTTTAGTTATTCTTCTGATCAGAGCAAAGCAACCACTTCAGGAATTTATTCAGTCACTGCAATAATAATAGGGATAATATCTCCGTTAGCTGCAGGATTGATTGCGCATAATTTTGGCTATGTTTATGTATTTTTCTTATCAGCAATCCTGTTAGCAATATCGGGAGCTCTTGCATTTTCTGCTAAAAAAGAAGATTATAGAGGATTTGAAAATATTACGTATGATGTTAAAGAATCATTAAACTCAATGGGTAAAGCAAAATTCACAGCATTGTTTGATGGAATGATGAATTCTGTTTCAATGCTGCTCATTCCTGTAATTACAATATTCTTTTTTCAAGGAGAAATTGAATACGGCTCGTTCTTTTCAATAGTGAACTTTGCAAGTGCAATAGCGGCGCTGATATTTGTAACAAGATCCGATAAAAAACAAGATCGCTGGACTTATATCTTGATTTCAGGAATTTTATTATCCATAAGTTTTGGAATTGCATCATTTTCAAACAATCCGATTATGTGGACTTTAAGCATATTGGCAATTTCCTTTATTTACAATATTCTAGCTCCATTTTCTACAACAATTGTTTTAGATTGCGCAAAAGACATGCCAAAAGCAATGATTGGCAGAGAATTAATGCTAAATACAGGAAGAATCATCGGAGGATTAATAATTTTATTTTTTGCAATATTTAACCAGACTCGATTTGTGTTCTTAGTTTTTGCTTCTATTGCATTGATTTATATTTTCACAATCAAGAAACTAAAGATCTACTCTTGATTGTTTTTGTTAATTCCTGCAAAATCACAATTCCGAAACATTTTAAAATAAGCAACTAATAAATTATTTAATGGGCTTGT
>CAZDUE010000095.1:0-6109 GCA_964508575.1 uncultured Methanosarcinales archaeon | reverse complement strand
ACCTCTCCACTCCTTAATAGCCAACTCCCATCTCTCAATATTCCCTGTGTCAAACCATTGTCCTGAGAAAGGATAACCATAAAGCTTTCCTTCTTTTGCAAGCTTAGGAAAAATATCCTTCTCAAGCATCGAATATCCAGAGGGAATCATATCAAGAACTTCTGGCTCTATAATATATAATCCTGAATTTATCAGATTAGAAGGTGCTTTTTCTTTTGTTGGCTTTTCTACAAATTCTAAAATTTTTGAGCCAGATAATCTTGCTACTCCGTACTTTGTAGGATCAGCAACTGTAGTTAGAGCAATAGTTACAAGAGCTCCTTTACTTCTATGAAGATCATACATTTCAGGAAGGTTAATATCTTTTAATTCATCTCCATTAGAAACAATGAATGGCTCTTTTAATTCACTTTTCAATAGTCTTAAAGGTCCTGCTGTTCCTAACGGAATGTTCTCTTCAACATAAGTTATATTTAATCCGAATTTTGAACCATCACCATAAAAGTTTTTTATTTTATCCTTCATATGACCCACACTTAAAGTTATATCTCGAATGTCATATTTCTTAAACAAATCAAATAAATGTTCTGTTAGAGTTTTACTTTGCACAGGGATTAAAGCTTTAGGAATTTCATAAGTTACTGGACGAAGTCTTGTACCTTGACCTCCTGCTAAAAGGATTGCTCTCTTAGGAACATGAGCCCCTAATGCTTTTAATAAAAGAACTTCAACAGCATGACTCCTATTTTTTATTGTCTGATTATCTACAGTAGCATCTACTTTTTTTATAATATCCTGCTCCACAGTAAGACTTATTCTTTCTTTCATTTATTACACCTCTAACATGAATTGATTAATTTAAACTAATTAAAATTAATTTAAAATCAATTTTAAAAAGTATTACGATATATTACCTTTATATAGTTTATGGTTGTTAATTCTAGTTAATTCTAGTTTTATTCAGAAAGATTTAAATACACGTACGTGTACTTATTAGATATGGCAACAAAAACACTAACGATAACAGAGCATGCTTACAATCGGCTCGCAGCAATAAAAGCCCCTGGTGAGAGCTTTAGCGATGTAATCAATAGAATAACCCCTAAAGGTTCTGCACGAAAATTTATCGAACTATTTTCAAAAGAAGAAGCAAAAAAATTTGCTAAAACAATCGAAGAGAATCGTAAAATTATGAATGAATCAATGAGGGGAAAATATGATATTTGATAGTTGTTTTATGATTGACCTTTTGAAAGATGATGAAAAAGCATTTGACAAGCTATTAGAAATAGAAGATAATGGAACTACTCAAGTAATAACAACAATCACAGTTTTTGAATTAATATTTGGAGCAGAAAAATCACGAGAGTCTGAAAAAGAAAAAATCAGAGCTAAAAAAATATATGAAACAATGTTGATTGCGAATCTTGACCATAAAAGTGCTGTTTGTGCAGCAGAGATATTTGCATCATCTGTAAAAAAAGGCAGGACATTACCTTTATCTGACTGCCTGATTGCTGGGATTGCTCTTGCTAATAACGAAACAATACTCACTAGAAATGTCAAAGATTTCAACAAAATAGAAGGACTTAAGATTGAGACTTACTGAAAGTTTTTATAAAATAAAATATTTCTACATTCACAATGAAACTAATCCTAACTAGACACGGTGAGACTATTGAGAATAAAGAAGGAAGTCTACAAGGACATCTTCCAGGAAGACTTTCTGAAACTGGAAAAGAACAAGCAAGAAAACTTGCTCTTAGACTTAAAGATGAAAAGATAGATGCAATCTACTCAAGTGATCTTGTAAGAACTGTAGATACTGCGAGAGAAATTGCAAAGCATCATAATTCCATTCCTCTACATTTTGTTCCTAAATTACGAGAAACAAGATCTTGGAATTTTATCAGGAAAAAAAGAAAAAGATGTAGATTACAGAGATAATAAGGATGGAGAACTATTATCTGAGTTAATATCAAGAGCTGAACATTTTGTTGATGAAATTCTTGAAAAACATAATAACTCTTCTGTATTGTTCGTAGGGCATTCTGGAATAAACAGAGCTTTAATTGTAAAAATAATGAAAAAGAATCAAGAAGAGTTTCATAATCTGCAGCAGAACAATACTGCTGTTAATATTTTGGAAATGACCTCCTCCCCACCCTGAAGGGATGGGGTATCCCTGTCTAGGTAGTGGCGTGATGTTGTTCTTGATTTTCTATGTATTTGAAAACAGTTGAGAATTCATTATAACCGACAGTTATTGCACATCCACTTTCACTACATAAATGACCTCTCGGTAATCTCAATCTACTTTTTTCATGATTTTTAAAAAAGTAATACGCAGATGCGCCTTTTATTAACATCATTGCGTTTGAATCTGTCATATTATGAGGAAGAGTTACCATTATATGCACGTGTTCAGGCATGACTTTGATAACATGAATTTTAATACCATGCCTGAAACAAGTTCTTCGAATGCACGCTTCAATCATATTTTTCTGCTTTAACTTACCAAACATTTGGTAACGATATTTTGTCGCAAATTCAATATGCCAAAAATTCAAACCTACCTTGTGAGAATAGTTTTTTAAAGTTGTAAAGATTTTATCCATTTTATTCGCCTCCCGCGAACAAAAGCTAACGCTAATTTGAACCAAACAAATATTTGCGCAGCTTCGCCCGCAAAACATACTGCGGCGAAGCCCGCAAAAAAATCTTTCGATAGAAAAAAAGAAAATACGACCTTAAGGTCGGGGTATTAAACCCAAAGGATCACTATGTTCGCCAATAAAAAAAGATGGAAAACATGAAACAATATTACTGAATTGCACGAGGCATTTGGAATTGTGAAAAATCTATTGATCTACAATGAATAAAAAAATAAAATGTGATTGCGGAAATTATTTATTAGAAAGAAAACTGATTGTCAACAATAAATATGTGAATGCAATGGTTTGTGAAAAATGTAATTTCACAACATTAACAAAGATTCAGGCAAAGAGATTCGTATCATTGAAATAATTTCAATCAACAACAAAAAACTCGCGAACATCATCATCAATATCTAGAAATCCTAATCTTGCACAACTATCAAGCCATGCATGAGAATAATTAACAGACCCGAAAGCAGTAACGTAATCATTTTTCTTAAGATAATAAAAATTAGCATCACTAAAGTATCTAGAAGCCATATCAATCATATCCTCTGCTTTCTTTTTATCATCGCTTGATAATCCTTTTTTTATCTTAATTCCCTTAATAGCTTTCTCAGTAATTGACAAGTATTTCTTAAGTTTTTCTTCGGTTATTTGATTTGTGATTTTCGAATTTTTCATTGTTATCATTACTTTAATAATTCATCATTACCTTATTATCATGGGAAGTTTAGAGGTTAATCTTTCAAGGAGAGAAGGTCTGGCTTCTTTTCTAAAATCTACTGAAATTAATCTATCAAAAGCTCCTCCTAGCGCAAGATAAGCAAGACCTGCAGATACACTTTCTGAAGTAAAAAGATTAACATCTGAATTTTTTAGTTTTAAAAGATGGATGCGAGAATTATAACCTTTGGACTCTTCAATGGATTTCATGATTTTTTCAGCATAATCCTGATCTCCAATTGAATACGCTAACCATGCCATTAATGCATTGTCTGAAGGCAGAATTGATGAATCAGATGAAGATTTAGACCTTATCAAAATAGGATGCGTCTTATCTCTCAAAAATATCCTTTTCATGTTATCAAAAATCAAAGAAGCCCTGATTGAGTCATTTGAGAAAACTCTATTTAATGCGTAAAGAACATTTGTTAATGCACTGACTGAAGAATCTCCCTGAATCGAATATAAACCATAATCCTGAATCCAAGTCATATTTTTTTCAGCATGACTGTTAATCTTATCTCCCACTGCATAATTTTGCAATAGCATAAATAATAATGATTTTGTGAAATTCTCATTAATATTTTTGCCAAGAACAATAGAATAGGATTTTAACCTTTTTGAAACAAAAGACTTATCTTCTAGAACTAACTTTGCTATTGTAAAAAGATTATTTGTGATTTCATCAGCAGGGCTCTTTTGCCCTAAAATTGAAGAGTTTAATCTCACTGCATCATAATATCCTATGTGCTTTTCAACAAGATGAATCAAACTTTCTCCTTTTTCAAAAAAAAGTTTTCTTTTTTCTTCAGAATCTATTGGTTCATCCTGAATATTCACGTTAATAATCCTAGAACGCCCATCGTATCTTTCCTTTGCAAACAAATCATCTCTGGCTTTTTTAACAGCTTCTATTAAATCATTAATGCTTCTGTATCTTTCTTTTTGCTTTATTGCAGCTGCTTTTGAAATAACCTTTCTTATTGGAGAAGGTAATGACGACAATTCACTACCAATACCTTTATCTTTTGAATCTCTTTTTCTGATGTCAGCTCCAATAGGATCTTCTCCTGTTAATAAGAAATATAATAAAGCTCCTGCAGCATAAATATCACTCCGTGGATCTGTTTTATAATCAGAATTGTATTGCTCTGGCGCAGCGTATCCAGGAGAACCAAAATTGGGCTGAGTTATTAATGTAGTCATTGATCTTTGAACTTTATTAGAAATTCCAAAATCAACAACCTTGACAAAATTTCCATAGAAAATAACATTTTGAGGTTTCAAATCTAAATGACAGATAGGATCTAGCTCATTATCTTTTCCTCTATGTTCATGACAATATTTCAAAGCATTACAAACTTGAAGCATTACATCAAGTGCCTCCAGTTCTTTCATTTTTCCATTATCTGAAACATATTGATAGAGATTTTTACCATGAATAAATTCTTCAACAATATACAATGCTTTTCCTTCTTCAAAAAAATCATAAATCTGAGGAAGATTAGGATGATTCAATCTGCTCAAGAGTTCTATTTCTCGCTTGTAATGAAATCTAACTTGAGATTCTAAAGAAGAGTCCCCATTCAGGAAAGAAATTTTTAGTGCAACTAAACGATCATTTAATTTTAAGTCTTTTGCTCTATAAACTTTAGACATCCCTCCATTCATGTGAGGAGTATCTGAAACTTCATATCTCTCTTGTAATAACATAGAACTTTTGGGAAAATAAGCCATGTTTTAAAGTTTTCTGACATCAAATATTCTAGTTTCAAGCTGAAGAACTGCTTTTTATTTCATAATGCTTCTTAGCTCTTTGCCAAGCAATACTTGTCATGATTCTATCAATTATTCCTTGAGCTTTAGGAGCAAAGCTAATTGCAAAAACACTTTTAGAGTCTTTTCTTTTTTCAACATAGGGAGCTCTTAAGTATGATTCTAATTCTTGCATTGACTGAAATCTATCATTCTTGTTTTTTTGCAATGCAACAACTAATGTATCCTCTAAATTCTGAGATAAATCTCTTCTTCTTGAAGTCAAGAATCCTCGCTTCAATGATTTCGGAACTGACTCGTGCGTCAAAGCTTCGTAAAGTGTCGTTCCAAGCGAATAAATATCCGCTGTCGGATGAGGAACAAAACTTCTAGGATCATCTTTTTGTTCAGGAGGAGCGTAACGAGGAGTCCAACACGGACGCCTAGAAACTTTTCCTGTTTGCCTTGCTGCCCCAAAATCAAAAAGATGAATATCTCCAGAATCATCTAAAAGAAGATTTTTTGGCTTTACATCCAAATGAGCCATCCCTCTTTCATGAATGTAATTAAGAACATCACATGCACTTGCACCAATAGACCTTATTCTTCTCTCAGAAAATTTAGCTCCTGATTCAATAAGATCGTGCAAACTAGATCCTTTAACATAACTCATAGCCATATACAGCATATCAGCAGTTCCTGGCAAACTAAATTCGTTAACAGAATCTGGCAGAAGAAACAATAAATTATAATCAAGGGCATCTAGCAAATTAAGTTTTTCAACTTTAGGAATTGCAGGATGATCTAAAGAAGCCATTATCAATGCTTCAACTGAAAAAGACTGCCATGAATCATGCTCCTCGGGCTTTAATTTTTTAACAACCACATACTTATTTTCTTGTAGATCAAATGCCTTGAAAACACAGCTAAAGCTTCCTTCTCCTAGAACATTTAATAATTCATATCTTGAG
>CAZDUE010000094.1:0-6145 GCA_964508575.1 uncultured Methanosarcinales archaeon | reverse complement strand
GAAAAGACTCAGGTCTTGCTCGTTTAGATCAGTTAGTTGCTGGTGAAATTGTTTATATTGCTGTAACTTATCTTGATAAAAAAAGAAGTGAAGAAGTATGCGAACAAGCTAAATCAATGTTTCAAAAAGCAAGAGATACTGATCTTGATCTTACTTCTTATTAAAGTAAACAACAACATTTTTTCCTTTGATCTTTGCAGATGACTTTTCCTTGTAATCTTTAGAAGGAGATTTAGAAGAAATTTCTAGTTTTGCAGCTCCGACTTTTAGAGCAATCTGATCTCTCCAAGAACTAACCATTTCCACTATATACTCATCTGTATGAATATACAAATCAATCCTGTCTAATTTTTCAAGACCTCCTGTTTTTCTGGAATCTTGAACTCGTCTCATTAATTCTCGAGCAAATCCTTCTGCTTCAAGTTCATCTGTTCGAGTTTTATCAACAACAACTGATCCAGAACCGAATTCAGATTCTACTAAATGTTCAGGAAGCTCTTTTTCAACAATCAAAGCATCATTTGGAATTTCATAATCTTTTCCATCAACATTAAGCTTTATCTTTCCATCCTTGTTATAGTTCATCAATGCCTGAGGACTGCTTAAAGAAATATGAGCCAATACTTTCGGAAGATCTTTTCCAAGCAAAGGACCTAATTTTTTAACATCAGTCTTTATCTTTAGTTTAACATTCTCAAATTCTTCTGAGACTTCAAGCGCCTTAACATTAGTATGATTCATTATCACTTTTTCAAGCCGTTTTACAGATAAATTGATTTCTTCAAATTCTGAAACAACCACAACACTCTTGATCGGCCATCTTACTCCTAAACTTATTTTTTCTCGTGCATTAAGTATGGACTGTATAATTTTTTTGACAACATTCACATCTTCTTCAAGCTCTGAATTTATCTTTTCAATATCATACTTGGGCCAAGAGCAATGGTGTATGCTCTCATCTTTCAAAGAGAAAACTTCTTTCATGTTCAAATACATTTTCTCTGATATGAACGGAGATACTGTAGCGAACATCTTTAATGATTCTGACAATACATTGTAGATAGCATAGAGAACTGCTTTTTTCTCTTCATCAGAGCCAGAACTACTCTTTTCCCGGACTAACTGCATATAATTTCTTGATAAATCCAGGAAAAGATCCTCTATGATGAGAGGAACTTCATTTAATTTGAAATCTTTAAATGCATCTGTTGCTTTCTTTATCGAAGAGTGCATTTTACTCAAAAGATATTGTTCTTCAACATCAAGTTGAATTTGTGACTCGTCTAATCTTGCAGGATTGATTCCTAAATTTTTAGAGTAATCTATAACATATTTATGGACATTCCATAATACAGAAAGATTGCGATATTTTATTTTCATATCCTCAAAATTATAATTCAGATCCAATCCAGGATTTGCGCCGCCGATCGTATAATATCTGAGAGTGTCAGCACCGTATTCTTTTATCACTTCTTCTGGAAGTATATAATTTCCGAGAGATTTGGACATTTTCCTTCCGAGTGAATCATTAACAAATCCGTGCATGTAACATGCTTTAAAAGAAGTTTTCTTAAATGCTAAAGTGCTCGCGACCATCAAAAGATTAAACCATCCTCTTATCTGATCTTTTCCCTCAAGAATAAAATCAGCAGGATAAAATTTTTCAAACAATTCTTTATTTTGAGGAAAGTTTAGCGAGTTCCATGCTCCTGTACCAGCATCTACCCAGACATCAAGAATATCTTTTATTCTTCTATAAGTTTTTCCATCTTTTTTTATTTCAATCTTATCAACTGTATTCATATGTAAATCTTGAATTTTTTGTCCTGATAAATCTTCAAGCTCTTTTACTGAGCCAATAACAATCATATCATTTTCATCCTCGATATTTTTCCAAATCGGAATAGGAGTTCCCCAATATCGTTGTTTTGAAACAGAATTATCTCGTAAATTCTTGAGCCATGACTCAAAAGCATTGAATGCAGCATCAGGCACCCAGCTTATTTTTTCATTCTCAGAAATCATGTGATCTTTCAAGTCTTCAATTTTGAAGAACCATTGCGTTGTTGTCCTGTAAATTATTGGCTGATGACTACGCTCGCCGAAAGCATACTCGTGTTCGTAAGGCATTTCAGCAACCAATGCCCCTGATGCATCAAGATCTTCAATAAAAGATTTGTTTTCTTTAAGCGCGTGTCTTCCTGAAAATTTACCCATATCACTAGAGTAATAACCGTCTTCCTTGACAGTATTCCACGCAAGAATATTGTTTCTATGCCCTACTTCATAGTCTTCAGGACCACACCCAGGAGCACAATGAACTAATCCAGTTCCTGCACTTGTATCAACATACTCTTTACTTAAAACAACAGTATGAGTCTTAGGACAATTCTTTTTAATTTTATCATACTGTTCTTTTAATTCAGAATAGAAAGGATGTTCATACTCGAGTCCTTCAAGCTCGATTCCTTTGAATTCCTCAACTATCTGAAACTCTTTTTTAGCAATTCCAGAAATGAAAGAGTTTGCAAGCTCTTTAGCAACAATCCAATGCTCTTTATCTTGTTCTTTAGTCTCTATTTCACATTTCACATACGTGATTTCAGGATTAACCATTATCGCAAGATTAAACGCGATAGTCCAGGGAGTTGTGGTCCAAACAACCAAATGAGTATTATCATGGGTATTATCATTATTTTTTTTATCATTCTCAATTCTCTTCTTTACTTTCATCTTTACAAAAATAGAACGATTAGTAACTTTCTTGTACTCAAGCTCGTGCTTTGCTAATGCAGTCTGATCAACCCAATCCCAAGACATTGATCTAAGCCCTTCGTAAAGCCGTCCATCATCATAGGTTTTTTTTATAAGCCACCATTCTGACTCCATAAAATCGTGAGTAATTGATTGATAAGCATTATCAAAATCCATCCAGATTCCAAGCCGTTTAAAATCTTCATTCATGATTTTCATATTATCAATGCATAACTGTCTGCACTCCTCAATAAAATTATCAACACCAAAATTTTCAATATCTTTTTTAGAATTCAAATTCAATTTTTTCTGAGTAGCATTCTCTGTCGGAAGCCCATGCATGTCATAACCAGCACGATCCCAAACATCATGGCCGTTCATTCTTTTATATCTCATAATAGAATCTTTCAGAGATTTATTCCAAGCAGTTCCGATATGAACTTTTCCTGAAGTATACGGAGGTCCATCTAGAAAAAAGAAAGGATGCTTGCCTTTATTCTTCTGTTTTAAATTCTCATAAATCTTTTTACTTTTCCAGAACTCTAAAATCTCTGGCTCAAATTCAAGAGGATTGTAATTGCCAATTTTCACGGATTTCATGTTATCAACCTACTTCTCAATTCATTCATAAACTCAGAACGCGTGTTGTATTTAAATATATTTAGGTTGATTGAAGAACAATCAAACATTAAAAAACTAAATACACCCTATACTGTATCTGGCTAATATTTATAAAGAGAATGTCTTGTCAATTAAATGTAAATTAATGAGTAAAAAAACAATAGAGAAAATAGTAAAAATAAAATCAATCAACAAGTGAAAAAATGAATAATAGAGAAAGGGTTGAAACTGCAATTGTAGTTATGCTTGCTGGATTTGCTGCAGTTGAAACCTATCAAAATACTATAGAACAATCCTCTTTATTTAATTACTTGTTCAATGCAAAACCTGGCATTCATGCACAAGATAAACGATCTGAATTAGAGCAAAAAATTAAGATCATTCTTGAAAACCGAGAATTCAGCCCTGATTTTTCAAAAATAGTAATTACTTGCGTTGATCCAAAATATCCCGCATCTTCTGCTGATTCTGACAGATCAAATCCTGTGAAGTATGATTCTCATCATGTACAAAAATCTAGCTCAGGAGATGCACAAGTATCTTTAAAATATGATGGAAACGAGAGTTTTATCTCAATACCTCATGAATCAGTTCATGATAGCTTAAAACAGGGAGTTGTTCAATTAGATCAGCATGTTACAGCACAGAATCTTAGAACTTTAGTTGTGGCAATTCCAGGAGATTGTTATGCTTTTAATCCATCAGGAACAGGATTTTCATTCGACAACCCAGGATATGCAAAACCAAAGATTGCTGAACAACTGCTTGATGCACTTATAAAATATTCAAGCTCTGATAATATCACTTTTTATGCAATGGCTCATCCTGACTGTGGATTATTCGCTAATAATAAAGGAAAAAGAGACCATGAACTTGTTACAACTGCAGAATATCTTATGAAAGACATTTCATCATACCCTTCAAGCAATTATTCAAGAGTTGAACGAACTGAAAAAATAAAAGGAGCAGAACATCTTAAAAGCATCTTATCCCACTATCCAAATGTTAAAGAGGTTCATGCTGTTCTTCCACCATACCAGCCGAGAATTCCTGGAATTGTAAATGCACTCCATTCTAGTGCGCATTAGATATTTTGGATACTCTAATTTTATTTCTAGAGAAAAAAAGCAATGAACATCTAATAGATAGTATAATAGATGAACAATTTTAAAAAATTTAAAAAAAAACATCAATCAGCTATTAATCAATATCTCAACATCTTTGCCAAAAATATTCTTAAGATCCTCAAAAATCGGCTGTTTGATAAAAGACTTTCCAGTTATCTTAGCATTAGCCAGAGCATGCTCTAAATCCTCAAGAGAACTTCGCTCGATATTTATCAAGCTTCCATTACTATCAACTTTTGCTTTGCTGATTTCTTTTTCTTCTTTATCAATGTCATGAATGATGAAAGCAACTTCATCCATCAGAAGAACTTCACCATACCTCTCGCCGTGCTTCACTCTGATCTTAGCCCTTTCTAACTCTCTTCCTCTCTTTCGCTGCATGTACTCTATCAAAGCCCTAGTAAACTCATTCGACTCATTCTTGACCTTTTGGACTTCAGGCTTTGTTAATTTCCCGGTCTCATAATCTTTTTTTGCCTGAGCAATTGTCTTTAATATTGTAAAGTATTTTGAAGGAATCTTTCCAGAATGCACTAGTTCTTTTTCAAACAAACTCAATAATTTATCATCTGGAATCCTGTCAACTCCTTCCATCTTCAATACATCTCTGATCACAGTAGCAGTCAAGTCATATATGTGCAGTACATTTCGCTCGTCTTTTATTCTTTCTATAGCATCAAACAATTCCTTTATTCTTTTTAAATAATCGTTAGCATCTCTTAAGCATTCGTCAAGCTCTTTTCCGCTTAATTCTTTTTTTGTTCCATGCTCAATTTCTTTTCTGATTGTAATCTGCTTTTCAAGAATCTTGACATATTTATCTTCAAGCAATTTTTCCTTGTTTACAAAAATTTCGCGCATCAGCTCTGGAGTTTCTCGTGGGGCTGGAGGTGGAACTCCAAATAACATGAGAGCTGCTTGACTTGGAGTAAGTATAGCGTAATAAATATCTTCCATTCCAATCTCGTTAAGTTTGTACTGTACCCGCTTTAATACAGATTCTCCTGTGCTCATGAACATCTCAATTGCTTCTGCACTTGGCTTTATCTTGCCCATCTTAAGCAGTTGCTTCCACGGCATGAATATTCCACGATCAAAAAAAGGAACACCATCTCGCAACAATGTAAAAATTATTGGGTTTGCCTCTCTTAAAGAATCCCAAAAATCTGTCAATATGTAGACTTGGATATTTAGCTTGTTTTTAATTCCAGTCATCTCACCAGCTTCTATACCCATTCCAATCATTATTGTTCTTACTTTATCTTTTATTTCAACTCGAGTCATTTTCTTGACATCTGTATCATCAACCACACTCCAGACATCAATATCGCTTGTCTTAGTTGCTCGTCCTTGAGTTAAGGATCCAGCAAGAACATAACTTACAATATACTTCTCAAATTTCTTGACAACCATGGACTTATGAATTTCTGCAATCTTAATTGCGGATAACATCCCAGTATCATAAACAGGAGCGGACATTGCAATTAACGGAAGATCATCATATTTTGCATCATAACATCCCTGCCAAAGCTCTGAGAGAATTTTAACATGCGGCTTTAAGTTTTTATCAACTTCAACAGCAGTAGTGTTTATTATAGCAGTTAACTTTGTCTTTAACTCATCTTTTCTCATTTTTTTACTGT
>CAZDUE010000093.1:0-6220 GCA_964508575.1 uncultured Methanosarcinales archaeon | reverse complement strand
ACTAGTAAAATATTTCGGAAATAACTTATCAAGTATTGGAAATATTGTCGGCAGTATATTCAGGAGGTCTAGCTGATGAGAAGATATACTAAATATACTAAAAATAAACGCGCAGGAATTGAGATAAATAAAACTTTAGCCCTTTTACTTAGTGGACTAGCATTAATTGTGATTATATTAATCCTTCCTGTCTTTTACAAAGCAAAAATAGGCAATGATTTCGCAGTACCATGTGGAGAAGGAAGCTACTCAACTGTCTCAAATGATGGAAGTACAACTTGCAATCAATGTCCAAAAGAGTCAAAATGTGATATTTACCAGTCAAAACTACAATGCGAACAAGATTCATGTAAAACAGGATGTAGGTTTGACAATAATAAATGCGTGAAAGTGTGAAACATCCAAATTGAGCCAATTCACCATAATATTTATATAGAAGAATCGCACTATTTTCATATATTAATCAAATATGTCTGAAAGACAGGTAGTAGAGGTGCTAATATGAATAAAAGAGGACAAGGAATGCCAATGAATGTCATAATCATAGCTGCAATAGCATTGCTTGTTTTGGTTGTTCTAGCTGTAATTTTTGTAAATAATATTTCAGGAACAAACAGAACAATAACAAGCTGTGAAGAAACAGGTGGAGCATGCAAGCCAGCAGCATTTGGGTGTGCAGAAGGAGAAAAACAAACAAGCTCTAAAAAATGCTATCAATCAGGAACTGATAAAATAGACGCAACACAAATCTGCTGTATAAAATACACTTGATTTCAATTATTTTTTTTAAAATTATGAGCAATCTTACGAGAGATTTGAGATGAACAAAACAAATAAAAAAGGAGAGCTTTCAATAACAGTTGTCATAGTTGCAGTAATCTGCCTGATAGTTCTAGCAGTTCTTATTGCTATATTAGTATTGAACTCAAGAAACTTTAATCAAGGAGCACAGAGTTGTACAGACAAAGGAGGAACATGTTCATTTGACTGTAATAAAGATCCCTTGCTTAATAACCCTCCTTACTTCTTAATACCAGGAACTGATTGTAAATCAAAAGACCAAACTAAACCATATTGTTGTACGCCCCTAAATAATCCAAAATGATCAGAGTCAAAATGATCAAAAATATTAAATCTTCAAAAGCACAGTCCCTCTCAACAAATACAGTAATTCTTCTCATTCTTGGAATTATTGTTCTTGCAGTATTATTATTTTTTTTAAGGCAAAGTGCAGGAGATTCTTATGCTTCAATATTCAATTGCCAACCGTCAAGAGGACAATGCGTAGATAAGAATACTTGTGAGTCATACTTGAAAGTTAATGCAAAATGTTTTGATGCTAAAGGAAAATCAACAGATACTAAAGAATGCTGTTCAATAACAGAGAACACTAAAAAGTGAAATAAAAAAACAAATTAAAGATATGCAACAAAAGTTTAATACAAATAAAATAAAAACATAAAATGAAAAAATTCAATATCAAATCAAAGAAAGCAGGAATAGAAATAAGTAGAGCACTAGCGCTCATCCTGGGAGTAGCACTTGTCGTAGTAGTAGCAATAGGACTAATAGGAATTGCTCTAGGAGGATCTGTAAAAGAAGTTGTTAACTGCATGAAATATGTTTTTTCAGGACAAAAAGAGAAATGTGCAGTATATCCGAAAGATAGTGATTTGACAAATAATAACAATAACGCTAATGTGAATAATGGAAATGATAATAAAAATACCAATACTCAAAATCCACCATCAGAAACTTTTAAACCTATAAAACTTATGGATAAGTCTAAAACTAATGATATTGATCTTCCATCTAAATGCAATGGTTATGATATGGTAATATCTAGTGTTAAATATGAACGAGAGAAAGTTCCTGATACTGCACCTGCTGAAGATAAAAAAAAATATGGCGAATATTATGATGACAGAGGATATTTTAATGTTAAATTAGCAAAAGATAATGCTAATTATTACTGCGGACTTCAATGTACAAAAAATTTAGCTGCATTTTGCATTAACTCAGCCACAGGAGGATATGACGGTCCAAGTGTATCTTTCACTTGTTCAGATTTTAATCCTGCTGAAAAATCATTTAAATTAGCTGATTGTAAAATCTCATAATTAGTTGCGGACAATACGCATGATCAAATTCACAAAATAAATAGTAAAAGACAACTATCATTATTCTTTATTTCTGTCTTTTATTAAATTTAAACAACCTTTAAAAACAATCCTTGATTTATTCCAAATAATGAGTAAATTCAAGATAACTCCAATAAAATCAAAAAAAGCAGGAATAGAAATATCCTGGATGGAAGTTCTGGGACTGATACTTGCAATGCTTGTTGTTTTATTATTCTTAAGAATTGGATACGGCTTATGGGCACTTTTCTGGGGAGGAGTAGATCAAGGAACAATACAGACATTTGAAGATCTTAATCAGAAAATCAAAAGTCTGAAAGAAACGGATCAGCACTCTTTATATTTGAAAAACGGGTTCATACTTGTAGGATTTAACAAAGGAAGCAAGAGCACTCAATATGCGTGCAACATTCCTGGATATTTTGGTTATAGAGATTCAGTAAGACCTCCTACATGCCAAGGAGATTCAACAAATCCAGATCCTGCATGCCTCTGCATCTGTGAAGAAAAGTCATTTGGAAACCCATGCAATCCTGCTCAGAAATGCCAGAAGTTCGATAATATTGAACAATTCTATACGAGCTATAATGAGAATGACAACAACTTTGGAAAAGCCAACCCTAATGGGGAAGATTTAGTATTATTCAATGAATGCTCTGCTTTTTATCCAAAACCAATAACCCATCTTGAAATAAAGAAAGAAAACAATAACGTAAGATTTGTAACAGGATGAGAAAAGTGAGATCTTCAGAATGTCTGAAATTAATGTAAATAAATAATAAGAATTTAAAAAATAAATAATCAAATATTTTTCTTGTAGCTCTTTGCCTTTTCAAGGAAATAATTTTTGAGCAGTTCAGCTTGTTCTTGTCTAAATCCTGTTAACACTAATCCCAAACTTGATGCTTCTCCTGCAGTTTCTATACTCACTGTATAAAGTCCAAATAATCTTTCAAAAAACCCTTGGTTAATATTCACATTCTGAATTCTATCATAATACAAATAAGATGTAGACATCCCGATAACTCGAGAAGTTATCTCGCCTTTCTCATTGTCAAACTTGAAATAGAAGTTCTTGAACCAAATAAGGGTGTATATGGTACTCCAAATAAAGTTCAATACTAAAAATATTCCGATAACAATCCAAAAAATATTCCAGCTGTATGAAAGATTATTTCTTTCTGTTATCCAATAAAAAAAAGCAAAGAACGCAATTAAAAAAGCTCCTCCGATAACACCTCCTATTATTTGACTCCAAACAAGTTTCTTATCCATAGGGCAATTTTCTCTAGTTAAAACAACATTGTCATACTGTGAAGCAGGTTCTTTTGTAATCTTTTTAGCAGACTTTTGCGAAGCTTTAGCAGTTTTTACAGAAGTCGCGGTTTTTTCCATTTTTGAACCTCCTCTTGCTTTTTCATTTAAAAAAGCAATAAGCTTTTCAGAATTTTCTTGATTTAATCCATCAACATGTGAGTAAAATCCTGAAGTTTCGCCAGCAGTCTCGTAATGAACATCATACAATCCGAAAATCCTATCTAAAAAGTCTTGATCAACATAGATATTTTGTAATTTTTCATATCTTATATGGCCTGTAGCTCGGGAAAAAACACCTTTTCTAATTTCAGCGCCATCTTCTGTAAAATTATAATAGTAAAGCTTGTAATAATAATACTGATAGAGCCAAATAAAAAAAGTAATTAATGCTAAAAACACGATTGTAAAGAAAATAACCATAGAACTAGCCAGGCCTCTTGAATTTTGAAGTTCAGGAGATATGAACGAAAGTATTAACATTGTACTAGAAAACATCAAAGTGCAAACAAGAATGAACAACATAAACCCACTAAACCAAGTTTCTAAAGTTTTCTTAATAATTTTTTTTTTACTTAGCGATAAATTAACTGAGTCATACATTAAAGCACCTCTGTTTTACTAATTTATTAAATTCTGATTTATAAATATATATGCTAAGCTTTTAGATGATCAATATATATGCAAAATATATGCAAAAAATTAATTTCAGAGTGTTAAATGATGAAATATTAAGCTGAGATAACCCAAAAGCTTAAATATGTGTTAACACATAAAATAATATTAGATTAGTTTTGATACAATTTTATTTAATTAAATCATAAAGGTGATTAAAAATGGTTAATATGACGTTATCAGTTCCTGAAGACTTGCACAAAGAGATGGTAACACATTCGGAAATAAGATGGAGCGAAATAGCAAGACAAGCTTTTGAAAAAAAAATAAAAGAACTGCATTGGATGGATAAAGCTCTTGAGAAAAGTGAGCTTACAAAGAAGGATGCTGAAAATATAGGAAACAAGATAAAAAGCGAGATTAGAAAGAGGTTCTGATGAATTTAATAGTAGATACTAACATAATAATAGCTGCGCTTATCAAAGATTCAGCTTCAAGAAAAATAATAACTCATTCTGAACCTGACTTGATGACAATAAATTATTCAGATAAAGAAATTGCCAAATATAAATATCTCATCTTAAAAAAGGCCAAAATAAAAGAAGAAGAGTTCAATACAATTCTTGAAAATTTGAAATCAAAAATTATAATTCTTGATGATGATCTAGTGAAAACAAGAATGAATGAAGCAAAACTTATCATGGACAAAATAGATCCTAATGATACTCCATTCATAGCAGCGGCTTTAGCAACAAACTCAGCAATATGGAGCGATGACAACCATTTTATTAAGCAAAACAAGATAAAAGTATACACAACCAAAGATCTTCTTAAAAGAACTGAGGAATAGAAAAACTTTGAATATCCACGCAACGCCAATACCGACGCAAGCTTTTTATACACTAATGCGTTAATTTTTCATGATGAAAAGAGGAAAAAAAGCAGTTACATCAAACTGCAAGCTAACAACAATCTTTGGAAAAAAAGCACAATTTCAAGAGCCGTTGCTTATTATAGCTCATTTAATACTTATTATCATAATATTTCTAGGTCTTATGCTTTTTGTAAAAGACGCAGCAGACGATACTTTAATGGAAAAAACTTATTATGCAAAGGACTTGAGCTTACTGATGACAACAATCTCTGCAGCTCCAGGAAATTTAGAATATCATTATGAGATCCCTAAAAACACAAATCTCGTTATGAAAACAAAAGAAAATAGTTTAGAGGTAGAAGATGCTATCAAAAAAGAATAGTCATAAAAATAATAAAAAAATTAAAAGCATCAAGAAAAAAGCTCAGAACACTATAATGAGCACTCTTATGGTACTTGCATTAACAATTGTTCTAATATCTGTGATATTTGTTGTAACAAGCTCAAGATTCAAAGCATTAACAGGAACAGAAACATCTGGAACTGTGGCTTATAGTTATAGCAAAAATACAGAATTAGAGTATCCAGAGATATTGTTGAATAACCCTCAAAAAATATTATTCTCAAAATCCAGTTCTGAAATAGCGATAAATAAAGAATTATCCCTTTCATCAGAATCATGCGGTAATCTGGAAACTTATGGAAAAATATCTGAAAAAACAATAGCGATCGATCCAGGACATGGTTCTTTAGAAGATAAAGGTTTTGTCAATTCTGACAAAAAAATAGCAGAATCAAGAATAACACAAGGAATCGCTTCAGTAATGAACAGTGAACTAGGAAACGCAAAATCGAAAATAATAACAACACGAGACTTATTCAAAGATATTGCATCTCCAATTGAGCAAAATTCTAGAAAAAATATTCTGGAAAAATCAGATCTGGGAATCAGTATTCATGTTTCTGAAGATATAGATATTTTAAGCAACAAGATAATAATTTATGTAAATCCAAAATCTGAGAAATTAAAAGAAAGCAAAAAACTAGCTTGCTTAACAATATCAAAGCTGCTGGAAAATTTTGGAGATAAAATAACTTCTGCAGAAATAAAAGAATCCGGCTCTGGAGAGAATGAAGTAATTCCTGCGAACATTCCAGCAATTCGGATCGAGATAGGAAACATAAAAGCAGATCCTTCGATCATGCTGTATGAAAATCAAGACAAAATAGGAAAAGCAATCTCTGAAGGAGTTAAAAAATACTATTCAAAAGCACA
>CAZDUE010000092.1:0-6256 GCA_964508575.1 uncultured Methanosarcinales archaeon | reverse complement strand
TCTTCAGGTTGCCTATACCATGGAACTTTTGTCATATCTCCAAATTTTTTATCAGAATTAGTCCCAATATTCCCATCAGTTAAAGTTGTTCTATGAATAATATTTTTGCGAACAAGATTTCCAATTTCTTTAATATCATCAGGCAAATCTTTCTTTAGAATATTCTTGTAAAGTCCAGGATCTGTGTACATTGAAAATTCAAGATAAAAATCAAGTATTTTTTTGTTCATTAACCCCTTTTCTCCAACTTCTTAATTCCCATATACTTTTGAAGAACTTTAGGAATTTCTACAGTTCCGTCTCGATTTTGATAATTTTCTAGAATTGCTCGCATTGCTCTAGATGTTGCTATTCCTGTATTATTCAGGGTATGAACATAAAGCCGTTCATTTACTTTCTGATACCTTAAATTGAGACGAACAGCTTGATACGAAGTGCAGTTTGATGCGGAAGTTACTTCTTTATATTCTTTCTCTCTAGGAAACCAAGCTTCTATATCATACTTTTTTGCAGCAACATAGCCAATATCTCCTGTACAAATGTTAACAACTCTGTAAGGAATTTCTAAGGTCTGAAATATTTCTTCTGAATTTTTCTGTATCTCTTCATGTATCTTCCAGGATTCTTCTGGACTGCAAATTATTACTTGTTCTACTTTATTGAATTGGTGCATTCTGAATAATCCTCGAGAGTCAACTCCGTGGCTTCCTATTTCTTTTCTAAAACAAGGAGAGAACCCGCATAGTTTGATTGGCAATTCCTTTTCATCAAGCACTTCATTCATGTACATTGAGACTAAAGGATGTTCTGAAGTTGCTATTAAATAAAGATCTTCTCCTTCAATCTTATACATTACATCTTCAAATGCTTGTAAGTCAGTTACTCCCTCATAAGCTTCTTTTTTCATCATCAATGGAGGAGTCACAAAAGTAAAACCCTTTTTTATTAAATGGTCTATAGCAAACTGTTGTAATGCTAAATCTAGACGAGCAAGGTCTCCTTTCAAATATGCAAATCCAGAGCCAGATATTTTTGTAGCTCTCTTAAAATCTGCCAGATTAAGAAATTCTGCTATTTCTCCATGACTTTTAAGTTCAAAATCAAAATCTCTCTTTTTTCCCCATGTTCTTATTGATACATTTTCAGATTCATCCTTACCAACTGGAACAGATTCATGCAGAACATTAGGAATTCTTAGCAAGCATTGCCTTATGCTTTCCAAAAGTTCTTTTGATTTCTGCTCTCCTTGCTCTATTCTTACTGGAAGAGACTTCATTTCTTGGACTAACTTAGTAATATCCTCTCCTTTTTTTCTTGCTTCATTGATTTCAGAATTAGCTTTGTTTCTTCTGCTTTTCAATTCATCTAATTCTCCTTTAAGCTGTCTCCATTCAAGATCATTCCTTATAACTTCATCAAGTAACGATAGTTTATCTTCCCATCCTCGTTTCTTTAAATCCTTTCTTACAAGTTCAGCATTGTTTCTTACAAAGTTAATGTCTAACATGAGAGAAGAAGATTATTAAAAGTATATATTGGTTTCGGTGTCAATACTCAGTAACTCTCTTCTGTTTCTTCTTTATTTCTGAGTCTTTTGGATTATCTACAAATATCCATTCATCTTTCCAATCATCTTTTAGAATTCCTTTTTCAAAATTTATGTTTGGACAGTAATTATTATGCCTTCTTATTGGAAGATTAATATTGATTGAAGAAACTTCCACAATTGCGTTTTCTCCTTCTCTCTGTTTTAAAGATCTTATTACTTGCCCGTTTATTATGTCTGTCATCTGCGAGTCAGAAGCAGCTCCCATTAAAAGCAGCAAAGCAAGATGACCATCTTTTTCGCCAAGCCATGCATCTTCAATAAATCTCGGATAGAAATCTCTTACTTTTTTATCTGCTTTAAGTCCTGAAACAAAATCTTCAATTGTTGATCCGATCTTCAATTTGATAATATACAATCTTTTGATTTTAAAAGTTCCAGTTCCTGTCTCTGAAGTATTCAACTGAGTGTGATACTCTAACAATCCTTCTTTTTCAAGTTGTTTTCTTTTCCTGTTAACAGACATTACTGGAATTTTAGTTCTTCTGGAAATCTCATTGTCTGAAAATCTTGGATTTCTGATTAACTCGCGTACAATAGTAGATTCCTGATCATCTAATTCTCGAGACAAAAACAATCACCCTTAGTTATCGTATTAAGATATCTTGATAGAATAATATGGCTTTGTTGTTATATAAATGTTTGTGCGAGAAAATTCATGACTTTTAATTCTTCATGCATCATGTTAATAACACCATGACTTCATGTTATGATTTACATACTAACTTATGATTTAAAAAAATAAACCAAATCTCACTTCTCCTTTAATTCAATCTTCTCATGATTATGTATTGCGTTCATCAGTATTTTCCCGATCTTATGATCTTTCTTGATCTGTATTATCCCTTTTTTACTGACAGAAGCGCTTAATAAAAGATCTCCATCTATTATTATGTCCACTGTTCTTCCTGCATAGTCTGTATCTAAGTATATTTCAACACTTTTCTTCCCGATGTTTGTTTCAAAAGTTATTGAGTCTGAATCTTGGTCTGAAATTTTTGATTCATCTCTTGATCCATTGTTGGAGTCAGATCTGAAACCTAATCTGGAATCTGAATTTCTGGAGTCATCTCTAGAACCATATGCTGATACTCTTGATTCATTTCTAAATCCTGAACTTCTAGGTAGCTCTGATAATTCCTTGACATCTATACTTATTCCAAGTTTTTTTTCAATCTGCGATATATTAGAGCCCTGTTTTCCTATTATTTTCGCAATAGAGCTTTCAGGAACGTAAACAGTCACTTTATTATCTGATGCCATCTCAGCACGAACTTCATTAGTGTATTCTCTAAATTCTCGCTCTATCTGTTTTGCTGCAAGTGAATGAGCTCCTTTTTTCTCTGTCTTGTCATAGCCCGATACTGGAACGACTACTGTTTCCTCGCCATATGAATAAAGTTCGTACTCTGGCTTTTTTGTTTCAAAATCTGTTACAACAACTATTGGACGAGCAAGATCTGCTTCTGTCATTCCTGCAGGCACTTTTACAACCATTTTCAAGCTTAATATTTTACCAGGCTGTCCATCTTTGATAAATACTACTGTATCAATAACCTGAGGTATCATTCCTAATTCTATGCGTCCTACAAATCTTTGGATTGCATCAATAGGATTAGTAGCGTGCACAACTCCCGCGAGCCCAATTCCTGCTAGCCGCAAATCAGCAAATAACTGAAAATCTTTTGTATTTCTCATCTCATCAAAAAGTGTATAATCTGGACGAGATAACAATAGTATGTCATGAATTTCCTGAGGATCAGCATGCGATAATGCATACTGAGTTATAGTATCCGGAAGTACCATATCTCTAGGTGCCTCTATGGTTTTTACAATTTTATTTTTTGAAGCGTAATACTGTACAAGTCCTGCTGCAAATGTACTTTTTCCAGCTCCTGGTGCTCCTGCGATCAGTATTCCTTCTGCTTGCGTTGAGAATCTCTCCATCAATGTCTCTGAAAGATTGTAATCCTCTAATTTCATTTTTTTTACAGGGCGAACAGCAGTTATCTCCCAGCCATCTGAGAAAGGCGGCTTTGTTATGACTATTCTGAAATCTCCCAACTGCACTATTGTAGATCCGGGTCTTTCTATCTCGATAAACCCATCTTTTCTTATTCCTGCTTCTTCTATTATCTCTCGAGAAATATCTTTTATTTCATCACTGGTTAATTTTTCTTCTCTGAGATATACAAACTTCCAATTTCCGGGAAACCCTTTTTTTGCAGCAGGTTGAACATTTTCCCGCAAATGCGCGCTCATTGTAGTTGGATCAAAAAAATTCTCAAGTTTTAATCTTTTAACCATCTGTTCTACTTTGACTAGGAATACTTGCATTCCTTTTGCTTCTGCAATTCTTGCTTGTATTTTATCAGCAGTCATCAATACAGCATCTTTTTCAAAGGCCAACTGCCTGATCATAGAATCTATCTCTCCAAGCTTTGCATATCTCATCTGAGATGGACTAGGTCTTTGTCCTGAGAATTCAAGAGTGAACTCATAATCTTTAGATAATTCTCGGAGTGCAAGTATCTCATCAAGACCTAAGTAACCTATTGCTTTATTCTCATTCGCCTGATGCTCTAACTCAGCCACAACAGCTTCGTGAATTATTATTACTTCAGGCTTTAAGTTTCCTGACTTTATATGAAATGATATCAATCCATCAATTATCACAGAAGTGTCTGGTGCTAGTCTTTCTATAACCTGCAGGTTATCAGTTTTTTTATCATAATATTTTTCAGATTCTTTCTTATTATCTTTAACAAGAGCTTCTTTAACTCCTTCTTTCAATCTATCTTTATCTTTCTTTATCATGTTACCACCATTATAATTGAGAACATTAAAAGTTTGCTTGTTTTTAAGTGTTGGCTTTTTTGGTCTGATTTTCTATAAATTTTTATATCAGCACAGAAATACGTAATCAATGCTCTATCATAATCCAGAACTTTACGAACATAGAACAGAGATTGTTGATATCAAAGAAACTAAAGAAAATAATAAGTCTAATTATCTTATTTTGCTTAATGAGACTATATTCTATCCAGGAGGCGGCGGTCAGCCTTGCGATCTTGGCGAGATTTTCAATGATGATGCCAAAGCAAAAGTCATTGAAGTTTTTGAAGATGATAAAGATAACCACAGGATCTGGCATAAGCTTGAAAGATCTTCAACCGATAATTTTTCAAAAGGGGATATCATCTATCTGAAAGTTGATAAAAAAAGGCGCAGTTCCTTAGTCCGTATGCATACTGCTGAACACATATTTTTCAGAGCCCTTCAAAATAATATTCCTGATATCTCCTTGATAAAGATCAGATTGGATGTTGAAGAATCAACTATTTATGCCAGGGCAAAAAACATTTCCTGGGCTGATATATTAAAGGGAGAAAAAGAAGCGAATAATGTAATATCAAAAAAGCTTGAAATCAAGGAGCACATAATATCAAGATCAGATCTGGGCAAATTTCCAAAACTAAGGATTAGCGAGAAGATTCAGGATGATAAGAACAAGCAGAGCATAAGGATCATAGAAATTGACAATTTCGACTGGAGTGCTTGCCGCGGTATTCATTTTCATAATTCAAGAGATGTCAAAAATTTATTTATCACTGGATTGAATAAGACAAATGATGGTTTCGAGATAAGGTTCAAAACAGACTGCATTGATGAAATTTTAAATTATGCCGGCAAGGCAAGAGTTGCATCATCAATTTTAGAAACTGATGTTAATAGCATCCCTTTAAGACTCGAGTTTTTGAAGAAAAATTTTGAAGATGTTAAATCAAAACTTCGAGATCTTTCAAAAAATGCAGCATCTCAAGTTAATGAAGAAAATATTAACAACAAAAAACTAATCTGGCAGGAATTTGATAATTTTGATAAGAAACAATTAATGGATCAAGCAAAAAAGCTTGCAATTAACAAATCAATTGTTGTATTCTTTAATATTGAACTTGAAAATAAAGAGCAAAAAAAAGATGATAATGAAAGCAAAGATAACGAAAAAAACAAATCGAATAAGCCAAAAAAAAGCATCATGATATTCACATCACAAGATTCTGAAATAACTGCTGAACAAATATTCAACAAACTAAAAGAGCTCGGTGCAAGAGGTGGAGGCCGAGGTCATTTTTCTAATGGAATGTTTGATGGCAGTATAGAAGATGTTAGAAAGATCTTGAGATAATTTAAAAAAAAAACAGTATAAAATAAAAAGTATAAAATAAAAAAATCACTTCTTTGCTCCAGAGTAAAAGAATTTTTCAATTGCTACATCTTTCGGAGCTAATCCCCCTGTTCTTGGATGAGTTGATGTAGCTCCTCTATCAAATGATCCTCGAGAACTCTCTGTTTGAGGCTGCTGAGCTGCTTGCCCTGATTGATTTTGAGAGGAGTGAGATTGCTGGATTTGTGAATTCTGCTGAATCTGTTGTCTTAATGCAGAATTCTCTAATTTTATCAAGGATATATCTTTCTGGATATCATCAAGCTTTTTCTTTACATCCAAAAGTTCTGTTAAAAGTCTTATCTGAAAGTTTTCATCCATGATTCATCAATTAATAGAAGTTATGGAACTTGTTTAAATAATTTGCTGAAAAATAGTTTGGGACAATAGTTACGCATAATAAAATTCCCAAACTAAATAGT
>CAZDUE010000091.1:2066-6349 GCA_964508575.1 uncultured Methanosarcinales archaeon | reverse complement strand
ATTTTTTTTTTTTTTTTTCTCGTGAGCTGCAACCCCTTTTAATTCATCTTGATTTAGCAAGCTTAAGATCCCTTCTGAGAAAGCAACTACTGCTGATCCAGGACTTGGACCTGTTGCAAAAGCATTAGGATTCTTTGAAGGAAGAATGTAAACTTTTGGCTTGGGAATTCCTGCTTTTCTTGAAACTTCTTCTACTATTTTATGAAGTTCTTTATACTTTACAGAATCAGCTTCTTTGGCTTGGTACATCATCAGTACAAGTTTATGCGAGAAAAGATACATCGCGAGATTCATAAGCAGTGAGAATATCAGCATGATAAGTAGTCCTGTATTTCCTCCTACTAAATATCCTAGTCCTAGCATCAGTCCTGTCATTAATCCTAGCAGTAGAACAGTTTTGATTTGGTTGCTGATCATAGCATATTGTTTATTTTATCTGTTTAAAAACTTTATCAGGAAAGTTTATAAGAGAGTAAATTATTCTACTTGAGTTATTTTGCGATCGTATTTCAAGTTATGATTTGATAAAGGAGTAGTGGAAAAATGGATTTGGTTGAAACTGTTAAGAGTGAGTTGATAAGAGCATTACAAGAAGATTGTGCTGATTTTCAAGCACCTCAGATAGATAATGCGATTTATTCTTTAATGCTTGCAAGATTAGATCCTAAAAAAAAGATTGAGGAATTCAAACAAAACACTAGATTTATTTGTGTTATGGGGTCTATAGGTGCTGATCAAACTTTAGAAAACGCCCAGCATGATGTTAAAGATTTAATTGAAATTTCTTCAGAATATCAAGATTCTGGCAGAACTCTTGAAAAAGTTGTTTTTGGTTTGAATGTTATTTATGATATGTTTAATGATCAAAACAATTTACATTATTCAGTTTTTAATTATCTGAGAGCAGAAAATACTGAAGCAAGAAGAGAGAAACTAAAAGGGTTCTATAATTTGTGTTTATTGGCTGATATAGTTCATACTTCAAAGAAAGAGTGTGATTTGGGTTTTGGCTTTGTTCTTAAAACTGAATTTAATGAATCTGAGAAGATTACTTTAGTTCAAAATATTTTAGAAATTGCACAAAAAGCAGGCAAATACTTTTTGGCAGATTCTGAGCCGATTGTTGCAACATTGGTGCTTGAATCTTTTTACGAATTGCATACAAAAGGAAAATTGGTTGAACTTTTTGCAGATTATGATAGATTTCAGGAGTTTGGCAGACAAATAGAAAAGTATGCTGACAGAAATAGAAAATCTTTTGATGCTTTTCAGTCAGTACTGAGAGCTTTTGTAGTGGATTATGCAAAAACTCAGTCAAAATAATTCTTCATGCCTTCTATCTGTCTTAGTTTTGTCTTGAATAATAAATCTCTGAGTTCATTATCTATTTTAATTCCAAAATTACTGAGTTGTTTTTTTAGTTTTCCATAAAGCTTTTTGCCCTCTGAATCAAGATCTGTAAGAATCACGCACTTGTTTCTTGATTAATAATATCTTCGACAACATGGTAAATCGGCTTTTTATTCAGTGTATAAATGTTTTTTAATCCAAAGCTTTCAAGTGCTTTCTGATCGTTTTTTCCTTCTGCAATTATCAGAATATTATGTTTCTTTAATCTGCTGATCTCTTTTAGTATCTCTTCATGAATTTCTTTTTCTTGCATGGTCTTATTACTCATAATAGTTTTATTTAAATACTTACCCAATATTTATTTTCAATATGGAAATAAAATGGAGAATAAAAACGTTACTATATCAAAATAGAAACTAATATATATTAAGACAGTATACTATTAGTAAAGTGTAGGGGTCTAAAATGGCAGTTGATGTATTTGATACAAAACTTAATGACTACTTGAATCAGTTAGAACAAGAATCAAAGAACATTAGAGATATTCTAAAATCCGGAGAGAACGGAGATATAAGAACTGCTCAGATTAACAGAATGCTTGAGACAGTTGACAAAGTACAGCAAATTCTTAGTGTCATGAAGCGATTGAACTTCAAGGATGAAGCAACTTCCGAGGAAGTTAGAAGAAGATTGAATAATATTCTACAAAGAGCAGTTGAGCTTTCAAAAGAACAGGAGGGTATGAATGCAGAACTACATAGCAACTTTGGATAAGCTGGACAATTACTGCAAGATTTTAAAATCAGTTATCTCTCAATTGAGAACAGCTTCTTTTATGGGAAGAACTGATGAAGCAGTTCAGATGGTCAGGCAGGCGAATGTCGTGATGAATGAGATTGATAATGAGTTAAGACTTTTAAGGGATGCTGAATTCAAGACTGGTTTTTTAGATGCTGAAGTGAAGCAAAAACTTTCTGAGATTTTACTTGAAGCAAATGAAACATTAAGAAGGAAATATGCTTGAAAAAAACCTTGACCGTGAAAGAATTCTTAAATTTTACACTAGACGGGATATTCAGGAGGCCATTATTTTTGGCTCTGAAGATCGCGAGATAGCCACAAGATTTTATGATGTCTTTGGAAAGCGTCCTGACACTATGCGTTATCCCTCTGAAATATTAGAAGCTGCAAAGCAAGGAGCAACTTCTTTTCATGCATCAGAAGAAAGATGGTCCAATCCTCTTTTATTAGTTTCTGGAACTTCTAAAAAAGATCTTGATTCAATAAGAAAAGGATGGGATTTAGTTATAGATATTGATTGCAATTATATTGATTATTCTAAAATTGCTGCTGATCTCATAATAAAAGCATTGAAGCAATTTGGAATTTCTAGTGTCTCATGCAAGTTCTCAGGAAGAGGGGGCTTTCACATAGGTGTTTGCTTTGAATCATTTCCTGATAATGTTCTCGGAAAGAAAATAAAAGATTGGTTTCCTGAAGGACCAAGAGCTGTTGCATTCCTCTTGAAAGATATGATAAAAGACAAATTAGCGCAGGATCTTCTGAGTTTTGAGGACATTGATAAAATAATGAAACGGACTGAAAAACAGTTCCAAGATCTTGTCAAGAATAATGAACTAGATCCTTATGCTCTTTTAGGAATAGATACTGTATTAATTTCCTCAAGACATTTATTCAGGACTCAATATTCTGTTAATGAAAAATCTGGCTGGGTCAGTGTTCCTATTGATCCTGACAAAGTTCTTGATTTTAGTATAGAAATCGCACAGTTTGATACAGTCAAGATTTCTCCTTTTAAGTTTCTTGACAGATCTAAGGCAATAAAGAACGAGGCATCAAATCTTCTGGTCACAGCTTTTGATTATGCTGTAAAAGAAGAAGTCAATATCAAAAGCAAGAGCGAGATAGAAGAAAAAGATTATGAAGAATTAACCGAGAGCATCCCTGAAGATTTCTTTCCTCATTGCATCAAGAAAGGATTAGAGGGAATGAAAGATGGGAAGAAAAGATTTTTATTCATTCTTCTTAATTTCTTAGTGAGTGTTGGTTGGGATTATGAAAGAATTGAAGCACGAGTATTAGAATGGAATGAAAAAAATTCAAAAGATTCTGAAGCATTGCGCGAGAATTATATCGTCGGCCAGATAAGATATCATAAGTATGCGAACAAAAAAGTTCTTCCTCCTAACTGTGCTAACTCAGACTATTACAAAGATCTTGGATTATATTGCGAAAATACAAATCATGATCGCTACAAGAATCCTGTTACAGTAGCTATAATCAATTGGAAACGTCATAAAAGAGAGAAAGAAAAAGAAATTATTGAACAGGAAAAAGCTCAAATGAAACAGAATAAGAAAGATAAGAAAGCTGAAAAAGAAGGCAAGGAAGAAGAAAGAGAAAAAAGAAGTTGATTTGACTCATAGGGCTATGATTTCTAATCCATTTATTCTTGTGAAATGTTTTTTGTTTCTGGTTGCTATAAGTTTACAACCATGTGATCTAAGAATGCCTGCAATAAGCGTGTCGTGGTGTCCTATTTCTTTTCCACAGCTTTTTAGATTTCTAAATATGCTTGAAGATATTAAAGCAGAATTTTTGTTCATTGTAAGAACATTCAGATTATCAATGAATTTAATGATTCTGAGACGTTCAGCTCTTCTTTTTGAATTAACTAAAAGCTCATGAACATTAACTCTTGTAGTTACAATACCTTCATATTTACTAACTTGATCTTTTATAGAGTTATTACCTTTCAAAATCTCGATGATTACATCAGAATCTAAACATATCATATTCAGTGCTTCCTGAATTCGCGTATTCCTCTAATTATCTCCTCAATCTCTTCCTCAGGTTTATTTTTCCAAACTCCAAAAGATTCTTCAAGAGCTTTCTTGAAGTTTTTATTTTTA
>CAZDUE010000091.1:0-1966 GCA_964508575.1 uncultured Methanosarcinales archaeon | reverse complement strand
ATTTTTCCAAACTCCAAAAGATTCTTCAAGAGCTTTCTTGAAGTTTTTATTTTTATCTTTTCGGTTAAGTTTCATTACAACATAATATGATATTACTTCTTTATATAACTATCTCCAATTTTTCCGGAGAATTTCCGGAAAGTTTGGAAAAATAGGAATGATAAATCTTCAGACTTCAGTTGATTTCTTTATCAGAAATATTAGAAATCAAGATATGCTTTAGTTCATTTAAGGTTTCTCGTCTTAATTTATAGTTAACGCATTAAATTTCCGAATGTTTTCTTGCGTTAACTATATAACAGAGGACCAAAATATTGAACATGATCTTGTTTGGTCTTCTGAATATAGCAGCGGAAAAGAATCAATAATTATTTGTCCCCGCTGCTATAAGTAAAAGGCATATTTATTGCTCAAATTTTTGTGCCTTTTACTATATTTGTATGATTATTTAGTGCTGTCAGTATATAAGTATCTCCATGCATGAAGTAAGAAATCCATCCTTCTAGGAAATCGTATAATTCATCATAAGAAATTTTTTCATAATAAAAATCAACCAAGTTCTCAGATAGATTTCTTCTGAATTTTTCCATAACAAAACTTCGGAATGTATTCCGAGAAAAAGCTTAAAAGTTCGGAATGTATTCCGAAATATTTAAATAGTTCATTTTAATTCCTTGATTTATGTTCGAAAAAGTAATAGTCGACCAAAATAAACATTGGAAGGAAAAGATAAATAATCAAGGGGTCTTAAGAGAAGATTTTCAAAAAATAACAAGTTACCTTGATGGAAAGCATATTTTAGTAATCACAGGAATAAGAAGATGCGGTAAAAGCTACTTGATGAAACAAGCATTATGTTATTTAATTGACAAAAAAGTGAAAAATGGCAACTTGTTATTTCTGAATTTAGAGCAGCCTTACTTTGACGAGTTCAGAAACGAAGTAAAGAATTTAGAAAAAATATTTGAAGAGTATTTATCATTACAGAGTCCAGAAGGAAGAATTTTCGTTTTCCTGGATGAAGTTCAATTCTTTAAAAACTGGCAGGTCTTTGTCAAGTCAAAATATGAGTCTGAGAAAATAAAATTTTTATTAACAGGATCAAACTCTTGGCTGCTTAGTAATGAGTACATTTCACTTTTATCTGGAAGAACAATTCATTTAGAACTTTTTCCTTTTAGTTTCAGAGAGTTTTTAATATCAAAGGATATAGATACTAGTACGAAAATAAAAATTCTTTCAAATGAGCATAAAATTAAAAAACATTTAAAAGAGTACATTAAATGGGGTGGTTTTCCTGAGATAGTTCTTAATGAATCTGAGGAGCAAAAAACAGAATTGCTCTCTAACTATTATAGCAACATAATATATCGAGATATAGTTCCAAGATTTCAAATTTCAAATACAAGAGAAATACAAGAATTAGCTCGATATCTAATATCAAATATAGGAAAAACTTTTAGCTATAATAAAATAAGCCAATCAATAGGTATTTCTGATAAAACAGTTAAAGATTATATAAATCATTTTATTGATACTTACTTATTTTTTGAATTGAACAAATACGATCATTCTATAAGAAAGCAGAATGCTAATCCCAAAAAAATATATGTTGGTGATTTAGGATTTGTGACAGCAATAGGTTTTAGAGTTTCAGAAGATTCAGGAAGATTTCTGGAAAATACAGTTTTCATAGAATTAAAAAGAAGAAAGAAAGAAGTATATTATTACAAAGATAAGAATGAATGTGACTTCCTGATAAGAAAAGGATATAAAATAGTTCAAGCAATTCAAGTTTGCAAAGAAATAAATAAAGACAATATGGATAGAGAAATAAAAGGCTTAATAGAAGCTAAAGAAAAATACAAAATAAAAGACTATTTGATAATTACTGAATATCAAGAAGAAGAGCTCGAGTTTAATGGAAAAAAAATAAAAATAGTTCCTATCTGGAAATGGCTTTTGG
>CAZDUE010000090.1:0-6430 GCA_964508575.1 uncultured Methanosarcinales archaeon | reverse complement strand
CTTGTGTAGTTCATGCTCAAGAAAAAAAATAATTGCAAGCATCCAATAAATCAGACATAATTTTCATAAATATTTAATATGCTGAAAATTTTAGAAGAGAAATCCTCTTTCCGACAGCAAGTGATGTTTTTCTGGCGACAGAAATGCTGAGTTGATAAGTAAAAAAAGCTTATTATTGCAAAGGAAACGAGGAGGAGGATTTCTGGAGGACTAAAATGATACAACCAGGAAGAGTATGCGTCAAAATAGCAGGACGAGATGGAAATCTAAAATGCGTAGTTGTTGAAAATTTAGATAAGAACTATGTACTTGTTGATGGGTTGACAAGAAGGAGAAAGTGCAATATTGCTCATCTTGAGCCTTTAAATCAAACTTTAAATATTGGCAGAGGAAGCCATGAAGAAGTTGTTCAAGCATTTAAAGAGATTGGTGTTGAAATCAAAAATAAAGTTAAAAAAGAAAAATCGGCATCTCAAAAAACATCAAGAGTTCAAACAAAGGAAAAAACTGAAAAAAAATCAGGAAAAAGCTCTGAAGCTAAAGAAAAGCTGAAAAAGCCAAAAGCAAATTAATTTTCTTATTTTTTTATTATCTTATCATTAGAAAAAACTTATGATAGCAAGGTAATTTTATGAACGTAAAAAACGAGATTTGGACTGAAAAATACAGGCCTAAAAAATTTCAAGAAATCCTAGGACAGACAGAAATAGTAAGCAGAATAAACGCTCTTGTAAAAAAACAGAATCTTCCACATCTGCTATTCTCAGGTCCTCCGGGTGTAGGAAAATCAACCATTGCTCTTGTGATTGCCCGTGAGTTATTCCAAGAAAACTGGAATAGAAACTTTCTAGAATTAAACGCGAGCGACAGCAGAGGAATTGATGTCGTAAGAAGCCAAGTTAAAGATTTTGCAAGAACAAAATCAATTGGTGATGTTCCATATAAAATAATATTCCTTGATGAATGCGATGCACTGACAAAAGAAGCACAACAAGCATTAAGAAGAACTATGGAGAACTACACAGGAACATGCAGATTTATACTCTCGTGCAATTATTCTTCAAAAATAATAGACCCTATACAGAGCAGGTGCACTGTTTTCAGATTCAAGCTTTTAGAGAAAAAAGACGTGATTGAACTGATCAACCACATATCAGAACAAGAAAAACTTGAGATTGAGGAAAAAGCAAAAGAAGCACTATATAACGTAAGCGAAGGCGACTGCAGAAGAGTTGCAAACATAATGCAAAGCTGTTCAGCAATCAACAATAAGATAACTGAGAATGATGTTTACTCACTAGCTTCTGTTGCAAAACCAAAAGAAGTGCTTGAGTTCCTGACACTTGCAGTTAAGGGAGATTTCCTTGAATCACGAAAAAAATTATTGTCCACAATGCTCAATTATGGTCTTTCAGGACAGGACATAATAAAACAGATACATAAAGAGATCTGGAACCTTCCGATAGAAGATAAGAAAAAAATAATAATGATAGATTCATGCGCTGAAATAGAATTCAGAATGACTGAAGGATCTGATGAATTTTTACAGCTTGAAGCATTGCTCAGTAAGATTGTACTGGTAAGCAAGAGCTAAACAATTTAACTAAAAAATGGTATGTGCATAGCATCTTCAAAATTCCAGACGAGACTCTTGAAGGAGCTACTTGCCCGTAAGGGACACCCCCCGCGACGCTCGTTGATGATTTTTCTTGATTGAATTTTGACCTTAGGATGCTATGCACATACAAAAAATGACAGCTCCAGAAAATTCTTCAGCCATAAAATACCAATACGTCTCAATACGCAAGATATTTAAATAAATTCTCCATAAATTATTGTATGGGAAAAAATAAAAGAGGCACTGACAGGCACAATTCTAATCCCGATATTAATCTCGATATGAATGATAATAACTCCAGAAAAAAGAATTCGTATACTGCTTCAGAAAGAGAAGCTCTGATTCTTAGAATAAGAGAAGCAATGAAATTAAAAAGAGAAAATGAAGATTTAAAACATGAAATCAGCAGTCTTAATAAAGAAATAGGCAAGGAAAATAGAGAACGCAACATGAAACTTCAAGACTTCTCAGACAATAAAGAAAATCAAAAAAATTCTGAACCCTCTATTAAACAATCAGAGGATTTTCAGCAAGTAAAACAAATACCTCAGAAAAAAAGTATGGATATGGATGCTGATTTGAAAATTCTGAAGAACAAATTCTTAGAACAGGACAGAAAAATTTCTCAGATGAACCAAGAAAAACAGGATGCTAAAATGTTTTACCTTGGGCTTATAAGCAAAAAAAAGAAACTAATTGATGATCTTTCTGTAAGAATAAAGAAAGAGCAGTCTGTGAATCTCGAGCTGCAGGGAAAGATTGAAGAATTATTTGAAGAAATCAAGAAAAAAAATGCTGAAAGAAACAGCGATGAAAAAATAAAAATCCTAAGAGATAATTTCATTGAAAAAACACATCATTTAAGGACGGAATATGAAGAAAAACTGAGAAACATATCCGAATCTTATGAACATAAGATAATGGATCTGACTCAGGATATCAAGCAGTTAAAGGAGAAGACTGAAAACAACAAATCACTGTACTTGAAAATAATAGAACAAAAGAAAGAAGAACTCAAGCAATCTGATTTGAAGCTCAAAGATGAGATTGTTGCGAGAAAAAAAATTCAAGATGAACTTGAAAAATTTATGAGCAATGATCAGCAGAAGAATTTTGAAAATTCTGAATCCGATGATGTTAAAGCTCTTAAAAGGCACTTACTTTTGAGATCAAAAATACTTAAGAGCGAAGCTGAATCTTCATTGAAAGGAAAGATAAGCATGATATCTGAAGATTACAGGCAAAAAATAAGCGAATTTGAAACAAGAGTGAATGATATCAGCTTAAAACTATTGCATGAAATTGAAAAGAATAACGTAATACAAAAAGAAAACCAAGAATTAAGAACTGAACTTGTTGAAGCCAAAAACCAAATAAAAATGAATCATGAAGAGCTTAACCAAGAGAAGACAAAGCTTGAGCATAAAGAAGCATATATTCCACTCATGATGAAAATAACAGAAGAAGAGTCCAATACAAGACTGCTTAATATCGTAAAATCAAATGTCGAGAAAGAAGCAGAATTGCAGTCAAAAATAGCTGAACTAAAACAAAAATTGGAAGAGCAAAATGATATAATCTCAAGAATGAGACACTCTGAAAAAGAATTTTTCTTGAACCTCAACAAGTTCGGGAGACAGATAGCTTTGAATTCTAAAAAAAGCCTGGATATAGAGTCATTCAGCATTATTGATCAGGAAAACTCAAAAGAATACAAAGAAATAGAACCAATAATAAAAACAGCTGTTGATCATAGAGATTCTAAAGATAAAATAAAAAAAAGTCTGCTAAGCTCAGGATATAATGAAGACATGGTTAATAGCATTCTAGATAAATACATATAACTCATAGAACCTTTCTAATTCATAAGAGGAGGAGGGAGGAAAAAAAACTAGTTGAGTATCAACAATAAATGTTATCGACAATCAACAATTTTTTAAAAAAAAAACTTGAAAAACGCTCTTTACTCGTTGTCTTTTACAAGAATATTGGTGCTCACGTGATCTTTGTAAGCATAATTCAACTGGATATTGACAATCTTTTCAAAATCTCCAGAAGCTCCTTCTAAATCCTGAGTGCATCTAACATTTCTCTTGCCATTATACAAGTTAATGTAGCCAGAAGTTTTTGAGTTTCCACCCTCAAGACCAGAACATGACAATTTTGAAGTCAAGTCACCAGTATCAATAGTAACTAAAACTCGATTCTTATTATCAAGATCATCAGAACAATCTCTGTCTTTTCTAGATATCAATCCAGTATTTCTATGCTCAACATCAAAAGAGAAAGTAATCTTCTTTTTACCAGCAGGACTTTGCTCAAAATTTGAAACTTGAACAGGAGCTCCTGAACTAACTACTGACTTTTGACCAGAAGGATCACAAACTCCCTCTTCAACAGACGTTAAATCATCACGAACACACATCCTTGCTTGAGCAATTGTTCCATACTGATAACATAAATCAGCTCTTATTATGAACGGAGTATTCCCTGGAAGGTTTCCCTTGTAAATCAAATTTGGAAAATTAACATAAGTTACAGTTCCTTGAACAACTTTTCCGTTTGGATCAATTCTTGATTTTTCAAGATTTTCGTCTGGACTTAATACAGCAGGAGGATTGTTAAATTCTTTCCTGTCAATTCCTGATAGGATTACTTTAACTTTTTCCTTAGGAACATCAAACTCTCCTTTATTTTCTAATTTTACTGAAACATCAAAAGGATAAGTATTATTATCAAAAACTTCTGCAGGAGGAGCATTCTCTAAAAATTCAATAGTTATTCCTTCACTGCCTCCTATAAATGTGCTTGACTTTGTAACAGTATTCTTATTTTCAGAAGCACATCCTGCCAATATAAGAGAAAAAACAACAGAATACAAGATTAATTTTCCAATTGATGAATTTTTCATAAACATACACCTTACACCTTTTTTTAATTCGCTTTATCTTAAACTAAGACCTTTTAACATAAAACAAAAGATCACTTAAGTATCAATTAGTTGTAACTGTATTTAAAAAACTTTCTATGAATTCTGACTGCCAGGAGTCTTTACAATCTGCACAGTTTTTGTTATTGATTGTCTGTAATTATAATCCAAAGTTATCTGCAAAGGAGTTGTGTATGCAGAATCACTGCCTTGAGGTCCAATATTTAGAGTACAAAAAGTATAGCCCCCTCGTCCTTCCACTAAATTAATGATCTGAGGATTGCACGATAAACTGCTTGAGCCCATCTGAGCAGTAATGCCCACTTTATTTTGATCCTCAAATTTCAAATTTTTCTGATAACAACGATTCAAGACATCACCACTTGGAGAAAGAACATCTCCTCCACCTACGTTCTGAACAAATATCTGGAATTGCGCAACCTTTCCTGTGCTTGGCGAGTAAATAGTAGGCTTTACTGAGGTGACAGCAACAGGAGCTCCCTGGCCTCCACCTACAGAAACATCAGTCACAGAACAAACATCATTCTGATTAACAGCAGCATAAGGAGTTGGATCAATGCAAACAACAGGAGCTGCCTCTGTTCTATACTTATAGCACGCAGTCACTTGTAATGTGGGTGAGTAAACATCAGCATTTCTGGGAAGAACTATCGAACCAGGGGATCTCCAGCTTACTATATCAATTCCACCGTCTGGAAAAGTAGCTTTTCTTCCTTCTAAAGCAACACTCATTGAATTTTCAGGAGCTTGAGGAACTTGAATAATACTGCGGTCAAAACCAGATAAAGATAATAATAAATCACCACCTCTTAAAGTGTAAGTGCCCACATTTTGGATTTCAACTAAGACTTGCATAGCACTAGGATCTTGGTCATAAATTTTTGCAGGAGGCCTGTCTTGTATAAATCTCATCTGTATTCCTTGACTTCCTGTGTGAAAATTAGTATTTGTTGAAGCTTGTTTAGAACTGCTAGCACAACTTGAAAGGAAAATGGCAATTACAAATAAAGCAGATAAAAAAGAAAGTTTAACAGCGTATTTGCTTATTTTATGTTGTTTCCTCATTTTTAACTGATTAACGCCAATTAGTTTTATAAATCTTTCTAAGTGCTCGTACGATGATAAAGGCAAAGGTTAAATAAACAAAAAATAATTTGCAATCAAATGACTCATTATTACTCAGAAAAACAGGAAAGCAAAGAAGATAGAAAACAGATAACTGTAAAACTCAGAGGAAATAACTTAAAGCTAATCACAGCTTCTGGAATATTCTCAAAAAACCATATTGATGATGGAAGCTTTTTACTGATAGAACAATCAGCAATCTCAAAAGAAAAAGATAAAAAAATATTAGATCTTGGATGTGGCTATGGCGCAGTAGGAATACCCATTTCAAAAAATTTTCCTGAATCTAAAGTTGTAATGTCTGATATCAATGAAAGAGCTGTTCAAATCGCACAGGAAAATGCAAAAATCAATAAGTCGAATGCTGTCGCTATCAAAAGTGACGTCTTTGAAAAAATACATGAAAAATTTGACTGTATACTTGTTAATCCTCCTCAATCTGCTGGCAAAGAACTTTGCTTTAGGATGATCGAAGAATCTTTTGATCATCTCAATACTGGGGGAAATCTTCAGCTTGTTGCAAGGCATCAAAAAGGCGGCAGGACATTAAGTGAAAAAATGCATTCAGTATTTGGAAACTGCAAAGCAATAGCTAAAAGCAAAGGATTCAGAATCTATTATTCTGAAAAGATATGATTTCCGGCTCTGTCCGGAAAGGAGTATTAATGTATACTCCTTATTTCTGTCCAGCAAAATGCTGCATCTTCTTCTTCAAAAGTGCTGTCTCCCCGTAGGGG
>CAZDUE010000089.1:1867-6443 GCA_964508575.1 uncultured Methanosarcinales archaeon | reverse complement strand
CTCCACCACACGCATAATATGCACAGTAAATTGGTTCACTTAAATCTCCTTTAACAGGGATTAGTTTTTCAGGATTATTAACTTTAGCATTACTTTTACTCCAAGTTCTAGGATCGTACCAAGTCATTATACCTCACTCGTAATAAAAGTTCAATCCAACATCTTAAGCTTTCCCACTTTATCCTGGATATTTTTTACTTTCTTTTCTTTTAAAACAATTTCAAGCTCTTTTTTCACTCTAGAAAAAACTTGAGTTCCTTGTTCTTGATAGGCAGTTCCTATTTGCACAGCCGAAGCTCCCGCCAGTATATGCTCGTAAGCATCTTTTCCAGAATAAATCCCGCCAACTCCAATTATCGGAATTCTTTTTCCAATGAACGAGTAGAAACCCCAGATATTACCGAGAGCTACAGGCTTAATGTACTTTCCTCCTAATCCTCCTAGACCATTATTTGGCTTTATCACTGTTTCTTCTTTATCTGAATCAATTATCAATGTATGACCAATACTATTGATTAAAGTAATGCCATCAACTTTATTTTTTAATAAAATATCAGACATTTTTTTTCTATAAACTGTATCAAGATACGGAGGAAGCTTAACAGTCATTGGAACTTGAATTATGGATCTTAACTCTCCCAACAGTTTTTCAGAAGTTTCAAAATCATAAGCAATCTGAGGCTTGCCCACAAGATTAGGACAAGAAAGATTAACTTCAATAATATCCGCAGATTTATTCATTTCTTTAGCCATCACACTAAAATCTTGGTACTTCATTCCTGAGATGCTTGCAATTATTGGCTTGCCGAGAATTTTTTTATCTTTCATCTTTTTCTTAAGCTTTAAAATAATTGAAGAGTATTCTTTATAACCAAGATTTGGAAGCCCTGAAGAATTTATACTGCCTAGATCATCTGCAAAATACCTTGGCTCTTGATTTCCAGTCCTGCTTTCTAAAGTCATTGTCTTTGTAACCACAGCTCCTGAACTTGAATTAGCAATATCACTCAATTCATCCTCAGTAATGCATCTTGGACCAGACGCATTCATGATACAGGGATTGATTTCAACATTTCCAATTTTTGATTTAAGCATTATAATCTACCTCCCTGCCATCTCCTCTATTTCCAATTATTCCTGAATCAATGTCATGAATTATTTTTCCTAGATTAATCGTCATTATCGGGAAACCTTTAACTTCCAGCCCATTGTAAGGTGTCCAGCCAACTTTTGTGAATTGATCTTCGTTCCTTATTTTTTTCTTTAAATCAATGTCAATAACTGTGAGATCTGCATCAAAGCCCTTTTTAATAAAACCTTTGTTTTTTATTCCGAACAATAGTGAGGGATTTTCACAGCATAACTCTACAAGCTGAATCAAGTTCAAATTACCTTTATTAACTTCATTAAGCATCAAAGGCAGCATTGTCTGAACTCCAGGAAACCCAGAAGGAGCATCCCAATAATTCTTTTCCTTTTCCTCGCGAGTATGAGGTGAATGATCAGTAGCAATAATATCAATCAAACCATCGTTAATACCCTCCCATAATGACTGCTGATCCTGCAAAGTCCTGAGAGGAGGATTTATCTTTCCAAAGTTGCCAAGTTTTTTCAATACTTTTTCATTAAGCAAAAGATGATGAGGAGTAACCTCACAAGATATTGAAATGTCTTCCTTGCTTTTTTTTGATTTTCTAACCAGCTCGAGCTCTTCTTTTGTTGATAAATGAGCTATATGAAGCTTTGAGTTTGATTGTTTTGCAAGATCAATTGCAATTTGTGCTGCTTTTTCAGCACAAATGTTTGGCCGAGTTCTAGAATGAATCACTGAAGTTTGAGACTCTTTACCTTTAGATTGAAATTTTTTCTTATACTCATTCATGCAATTCTCATCCTCAGCATGAACAATAACTCTCTTCTTAATTTTATTAGAAGCATCAAAGATTTTTTTAATATCTTCTTGCCTTGAAACAAGTAAATTTCCAGTAGTGGAACCCATATAGACTTTTATTCCTGCAGCATTTTTAGCTTTCATTATTTCTTTCTCATTATCAGGAGAAGCACCAAAATGAAAACCATAATTAACAATGCTTTTTTTAGCTGCTTGTCGTTTTTGCTCAAGAAGACTTATTGTTGTTATCGGAACTTTGTTATTAGGCATGTCTAAAATTGTAGTAACTCCACCTGCAGCAGCTGCCTTGCTTCCAGTAAAAAAATCTTCTTTATATTCTTGACCTAAATCACGAAAGTGAACATGCGAGTCAATAACCCCAGGAATAACAAGTTTATTTTTTACATTAATAATCATTCCATCAGCATCGCCAGATTTTATAGAACTAATAGAAATCTTTGAAATTTTTTTATCTTCAAGAAGAATATGAGCAGCTATTAATTTTCCACCATCTAAAACCCGGCAATTTTTCAAGATCATTTTAATTTATTCACAAGACCTTAAAGATCTGTTCAGATATTCATAAAAGATCTATATCCTCCTCATTTACAATAGTCTCACAATAATGACACTGAATCTTTATAGGATCTTTAGTTACTGAATAAAATACTGAGGGAACTTCTTCATGCCTAGTTATGCAATTAAGATTAACACACTTAACTAGATTCTCCATCTTATCAGGCAAGCTCACTTTAAACTTCTTCTTAACACTAGAATTCTCAATGATATTAATTGTGGCATTTTTCGCTACTAAAGCTATCTTATTTAGCTCTTTCTCATTCAATTCTTTATTTTCAATTTTAAGAATATCTTTCTTTCCTAAATCTTTACTATCAAGACCAAAGCCCACTGTAATAAGATTATTATTACCAACAAGATTCAATATTTTAATAACTTTATAAGCTCTCCAATGAGGGATGTGATCAATGACTGTACCTCGAGAAATCTTGTAAACAACATAAGGACGATCATTAGTATTTGTACTTGCACTTTTCGATTTTACATTTAAATTACTCATTCAAAACACCTGTTATTAAAGCAATAATAGCTTGTCGAACAAAAATACCATTTTCTGCCTGCTCAAAATAATAAGCGTGCTTAGTTCTATCCACCTCAAGAGCAATCTCGTTAACTCTAGGAAGTGGATGTAAAATCCTCATATTATCTTTAGACCTCTGAATCATGGAATTCCTTAAAACATAAACCCCCTTGACTTTCTCATACTCATTCTGGTCAGAAAATCTCTCACGCTGAATCCTAGTCATGTAAATTATGTCAGCTTTTTCAGAAATTTCCTCTATTTTCTCGTGCTCTGAAAATTCAACTTTCTTCTCCCTTAATATCTGCTTTATACTCTGAGGCATTCTCAAAGATTCAGGAGCAACAAAATAGAGCTTAGCATTATAATAAGATAAAGCTATTGCAAGAGAATGAACAGTCCTTCCATACTTTAAGTCTCCAACCATAGCAACATGAAGATTCTCTAATTTTTTCTGAGTTTCTTTAATACTTAACAAGTCCAGCAGAGTCTGAGTAGGATGCTGATTCTTTCCATCTCCAGCATTAACAACAGGCTTTTTACTAACATCTGCAGACCACTGAGCAGAACCATCCAAAGGATGCCTGATCACTATGAAATCAGAATAAAGCTCAAACATCTTTACAGTATCATGCAAAGACTCACCTTTAGAAACACTGCTTGATTCTGTTCCTGAAAACCCAATAATCTTTCCTCCTAAACGCTGCATTGCAGTGCCGAATGAGTTCCTCGTCCTGGAAGAAGGCTCGTAAAAAAGAGAGGCCATTACTTTAGATGACATATTAACATTTGTAATCTTGTATTTTCCTGACTTAAAACCCTGAGCTGTATCGAGAATAACATCAAAATCATTCTTTGAAAGATCCTTAATAGAAATAATATCTCGTCCTTTAAAAGCGAGAATATCTTTTTTGCTTGCCATTAAAAAATAATAGAACAAAGTACTAGTTTATATAATTTGTTGTTTGAGTGTTTGAAGTTGAGATTGAGAAGAGAAAAAAGCTCATTAAAAGATTATCAAGTACAGTAAATTTCAATAGTATGGGAATATAAAAAATTATCAAGCATTATTTTGTTTAGTTTCGCCCCCCCCCTGATTTATGAACTTTGAATTTGTTTTGCAAAAATTCATTGTAACTCATAAAACGATCTCTTTCCTTAATTGGCAATACACATATATTAACATAATTGTGGAAAAAATCCAAAAATTTTTTCTTTACAAATTGCGCATCAGAACTTTGAGCTGATAACTTCTGAAACTTTACTCTGCAAATACTTCGTTGATTTTTGTTAAAGTAACATTTGCGAAAACAATTTGTTCTCTGATACCAATCAACAAAAAAGGTTATGCTCTTCTTCTTATACTTGCCCTTAATAGTTGACAGAACACAATTAATTTCATCATAAGTTATTAATTCATCATTTATTCTTTCTTTTATTATCTTTAATTTATCATCTGGACTCTTTATTTTTGAGAGGATTTTCTTTATTTTATCATTAGAAAGAACTTGCTTAAGTTGGAGCTGATGATATTCTAAGAGCTTAGCTAAATGATTCCATATTGTTCCTTCTTTCATACCTCTTTG
>CAZDUE010000089.1:0-1857 GCA_964508575.1 uncultured Methanosarcinales archaeon | reverse complement strand
ATTTTTTTGACAGTTAATCCTTTCTTGAAAAGTTGCAATGTTTTTTGGTAGCTGAATTCTAACTTATTTGCATCAATTTTTTTATTAAAATTCTCATGCTTTTTAACGCTTGATATATTAGTTTCAGTTTGCGCAAGAAATACCTGATTAAACATACTTATCATTCTTTTTCTGTATTTGAAAGTGTTTCCATGAGAAGCGTAAGCAAGCCATCCTTCAAATTTCTCAATAACTTTTTCCTTATCTATTTTGTCAGCCCTATAAAGATGTTTCATTAACTCTATTTTTTTCTCAAACTTTCGCATATTCTTCTTAACAAGAATCTTATGATGATAAAAAATTCTGAATCCCAAAAAACCTATTCCTTTATCAAGTTTCAAAACCTGAGATTTATCAGGATGCAGTTTAAGATCAAGAATTTCTCTTAGGAAAACATCTATTCTTTCTTTATAGTCCTCAAGAAGTCTTCTTGATTGATCAAGTATAACAAAGTCATCAACATACCTAATATAATATTTTGCTCTAAGATTGTTTTTTACAAACTGATCTAGCTCATTAAGGTAAACATTTGCAAAGAACTGAGAAGTTAAATTTCCCAAAGGCATACCTTTACTTTTTTCTTTGCATTTATGATTTCTAAGAACCTGTTTTATCAGCCAAATCACTCTCTCATCCTTAATTTTTCTTTGCAGAATCGTAAGCAGTATTTCATGATTTACTGTATCAAAATAGCTCTTGATATCTGCCTTAAGAACAAAACAATTTACAGTATTATTCTTGGAAACCTTTCTCTTAAAATTGTCAAAACGCTTAATAGCATTTAATCCTCCTTTTCCAAGCCTGTTGGCAAAAGAATCATAAATGAAACCTTTATCAAAATTAGACTCAATAACATTACAAATAGCATGATGAATTACTCTATCTCTAAACTCTGACTTGCTAATCTTTCTAGTCTTAGGATCTCTTAAAATGAAAGTTTCAAGAGGTTTTGGTTTGTAAGTTTGCATTAACAGCTCAAATCTAAGCTTTTTCAAATTCTTCTCTAATTCTTTTTCAAACTCAATAACATAATACTTTTTAGTCTTACCTTTTCTAGCTCTTTTAAATGCTAACTCAAGGTTACCATAAGAGCATAATAATTCATACAAACTCATTCAACAATTATTTTCGAAGTTAATTTTAAATATTTTCAAATCACTAATAAGTAACAACAAAACGAAAGATTTAAATATGACGAAAATTTACCAATAAAAAATAACTCTACGAGGATGATACAAAAATGACTTTACAACTAGATACAATGATTCCTTTTTTGGAATTTTATGGTAAACCTAATGAACAGATGCCTTTGCTTATTGCACAAGGCAGAATGCCTTTGAGTGCTGCTGGTTTAATGCAGAGAAGACTTGAAGTTTTAGCAGAAGGAGTTTCTGACGAAGTTAGAAGTGCTTGGTGGGATAACTATTTTTTTACTGGTGATCTTGCAGCTTACGATTCAACAGACAGATTCAAAGTTGTTCTTGATTCTGAACTAGTAAGAGAGTTAACAAATAAAACTCCTCTATACAAAAGCGCAATAAAATTTGGAAAAACAGCTGAAGAAGCAACATCAGTTTATGAAGGACTTAAAGGAAAAGAATTCAGAAGAAAAGATCTAGAAGGAAGCTTAAACAGATTACTCACAAGAGAAGAAACAAAAGCTGATCCTGTTTGGCTTGAACTAGCTAGAGGAGACCAATCATTGTTAGATAATTATACAGATGCTGTGTTTGATAAACTAAACCAAAACTATTCAAGAACAAACGGAATGGGTATCTGGATTCCAAAAACTTCAGAAATAGCTTCAGGGCGGCTTTG
>CAZDUE010000088.1:0-6516 GCA_964508575.1 uncultured Methanosarcinales archaeon | reverse complement strand
GCACTTAAGACCATTAAATCCTGAAACAGAACTTGATTTATTCTTAGAAGATACTCTTCCTCAAATTCTAAATATCTATCAAGGGAGATTTGTAAAAGATCAAAAGTTTTACTTTCCAATTGCTTTAGATATAAGACAGCATTTTCCTAATAATGCAAAAATTAAAGTCATTTCAAGAGAGTACGAACTTGGAAATGGAGATTTTCTTTCAGTTCAGAAAAGCAGTTTTAAAAGAGCTATTTCTTTGGATGTTATCATCTCGAGTCAAGAGGACACTATATTCCAAGTATTTGAAGAATTAGGATTCAGAGAACAGCATCTTGCTTATAATCCTATAAGTTTTATTCCTGACAGAAACGCTCCTGCTTATAGGAATTAAAAAGCCTCTGGGAGGAGTTGCACCCCCGACCTGCGCTTTGCTCAAGAGTGTACGAGAGCGCCGCAATACTGCTATGCTACAGAGGCATTATTCTTCAAGAAAAAAATATAAGTTTATAAGAATTTGCACATGATTGCATTTCGGCTTAGAATTCACTTAATATTCGCTATTAACTCTTCTTTATCTTTGAATCTTGTCTGGCACTTATTGCAGACTGTGTACTGCTTGTTGTTCTTTCTAATATACGTACCAATAGGCTTGTCTAAAAAAGTAGTTTCAATTGTTGATTTACAGATTGCGCATTTCATTATTTTACATTTTTTTGTATTTTTTTTGGGTTAATGTTTATTTGATACTTATTTGATAAAGTGGTAATATCAGGGGTTTAAATTATTTCTCATTTATCATTGATATATTATAGATATTCTTGATCAATTAACTGTAACATATCAAAACCTTTAAAAAACATTGCAGATTCTCTGCCTTCATATTGTTCAATACTATGAATATGATGTATTTATAACTTAATGGGTGTGCAGATGCTTAAAGGCAAATTATTAGATTTTTACGACAAAAATTATCTGAAGCTTCTTATTATTCCTATAACAATTCTTTTAGCGTCTATTGGAGTAATACTATACCATCATTCTACAACAGGAAATTGGATAGAACAGGATATCTCGCTAAAAGGAGGAGTGGCTATAACAATTCCTGATTCTAAAGGTCTTACAAGAGCAGAAGCAGAATTTTTGCTTAAAGATTCTGATGTTAATGTTCGTGAGTTAATAATCGCAGGAGTTCAAAAAGGACTTATAATTGATTCAGGAGCTGATGTTGACAAAGCAAATCAAATAATATCTAAAGTTTCATCTAAAATAAAATTAACAGAAGATGAGTATACTGTTGAGTCAATAGGAAGTTCTCTAGGGCAGAGTTTCTTCAAAGAAACAATAACTGCAGTCATATACGCGTTCATATTCATGTCAATAGTAGTATTTATCTGCTTCAGGATTCCAGTTCCTTCTCTGGCAGTAGTTCTTGCGGCATTTTCAAATATGGTATTCACATGGGCTATGCTTATATTGCTTGATGTAAAATTATCAGCTTCTGGAATTGCAGCATTCTTAATGTTAATAGGATACTCAATAGATACAGATATTCTTTTAACTTCAAGAGTATTAAGAAGAAAAACAGGAACTGTTCTTGAGGCAATTTTGGGAGCTATGAAAACTGGAATGACCATGATTTCTGCTTCCCTGGTTGCAGTAATAGTGGCTTACTTTTTTACAAGCTCTTTGATAATAAAGCAGATCATGCTTATCCTAATAATAGGATTATGCATTGACGTGATAAATACCTGGATACAAAATGCAGCCATATTAAGATGGTATTTAGAAAGAAAAGAGAAAAAATCACATTAGGAGTAATTATAAGCAAAAATAAGCAAAATAGAAATCAAAAAATCAGGAATCAAAAAAATTAGAAAACAAAAACACTAGCAAGAAATTAAAAAACTTGCTAAAAAAAACTTACTGAACTGATAAAAAATGTCAAAAATCAAAAAAGTATTGCTGGACTGGAGAGTATTGTTAATGATAGTATTAATAATATTTTCAATAATATTGATATCTCCTGCACCTTGGATTGATGGAGCTGCAATAAGAACTGTTGAAAAGAACAGCTCAGCAGAATTAGGAGGAATGATTAGCGCTTCTCCAAATACTCCTCCAAGACAGAGAGAAATAATAACAGCGATAAATGGAAATCATGTGGATACTGCTGCAAGTTATTATGCTCTTGAAAAAAATATTCCTGCAAATATTTCAGTACAGATTCAAACCAACAAAAGAACTTACAGACTAATCACGAAAGAACAAGGATATCTAGGACTTGACGTTTATGATGCTCCAACAACTAACCTTAGAAAAGGACTGGACTTGCAAGGAGGAACTAGAGTATTGCTAAAGCCAGAGAAAAATCTTGCACCTGCTGATTTAGAAATATTAATCTCGAACATGATGCAGAGATTAAATGTTTTCGGACTTACAGATGTTGTTATAAGAGCAGCAACTGACCTTTCAGGAAGTCAATACATTCTTGTAGAAGTAGCAGGATCTAACAGTGAAGAAGTTAAAGACTTACTTGCGAAGCAGGGAAAGTTTGAAGCAAAAATAGGAAATGATACCGTATTTGTAGGAGGAAGAGACCTCACTTATGTTTGCAGGGAAGCACAATGTTCAGGAATAGATCCTCAAAGAGGATGCGGAACTCAAAGTGATGGAAGCTATGCATGTGGATTTTATTTTACAATTACTTTGAGTGAGGAAGCAGCAAAAAGACAGGCAGCAGCAACTTCAAAATTAGATGTAATAAGCACAGGAGGAGATCCTTACTTAAGCAGACCTTTAAACTTATATCTTGATGATTCTCTTGTAGATACTTTGAATATTGCTGCATCATTAAAAGGACAAGCAGCAACTCAAATCTCAATATCTGGCTCAGGAAAAGGAACATCACAAAATGCAGCTGTAGACGATACTTTAGCGAATATGAAAAAATTACAGACTGTACTGATAACTGGAAGTCTTCCTGTAAAGATGGAGATTGTAAAAACAGATAACATATCCCCTGTACTTGGACAAGAATTCACATCAAATGCGATATGGATGACATTACTCGCGATACTTGCAGTAGCAATAGTTCTAGTATTGATTTACAAAAAATTAGTTCTTGCAGTTCCAATATTAATAACAATGCTGGCAGAAGTAATCATATTATTAGGATTCGCAGCATTTGTCGGCTGGAACATTGATTTAGCGGCAATTGCAGGAATTCTTGTAGCAGTAGGAACAGGAGTTGATGATCAAGTAGTTATAACTGACGAAACAATCTCAGGAGAAAGCAGAAGAACTGTCGGTTGGAAGCAGAAAATGCAGAATGCTTTCTTTATCATCTTAGTAGCTTATTTCTGCCTTGTAGTTGCAATGATTCCATTATTTTATGCAGGAGCAGGAATGATTAAAGGATTTGCACTAACTACAATAGTTGGAGTGACAATAGGTGTTTTAATAACTAGACCAGCATTCTCTAAATTCATAGAAGTTTTAGTTAATGAGTAACATGGTTAAGGATTAACACATATTAGATATTGCAAAAACACTAAGAACATCAATAATATTGAGATAAAAAAGATATCGCAAAAAGATGGACGATAAAAAAGGCATCTGGATTGGAAAAACTCCATTATGGGCAATGATTGCTGTAACATTATCAACACTATTAACTTCTACTGCACAATTATTTTTTAAAATAGCTGCTGATAAGTTAGCATTTGACATTACTTTAATTCTTAAAAATTATTATCTATTCCTAGGATTTTTTCTATACGCAATAGCTGCTGCAATACTGATAAAGTCCTTAAAGTATGGAGAACTCTCGATACTTTATCCATTGATAGGATTAAGTTATGTCTGGGTTACAATACTGTCGTATTTTTACTTTTCAGAGCAAATAACCGTGTTCAAAATATTAGGAGTTGTTATTATAATTATAGGAATTACATTTATCGGGGTGGGAAGTAGTAAGAACATAATCAATAAAGATAAGGTGCGAGTATGAAGAATTTGACTTTTTTTATAACAATAGATGAATTAGTTCGAGAGAGTATGAAACAGTTTGAAACTCGTCTTTTGCCTACTGTGAAGCAAGCTGTCTTAAATACAGGAGTTCCTGTTGTTGATATTCCACTTGAAGGATATTATCATGAAACTTCAAAGCTTTCAGAATTTTTGACAAATTTAAGAGCACTTCAGAATAATGAATCAGATGTTGTTACAGACAGTGTAAGAAAGCTGCATAAAATATATTCAAATCCTGTTTTCGGATTATATCCTGCTCACACTACTAAAATTAACAAAGGAAGATGTGTTCCTATTGGAGATAATATAGCTGATAAAACTTCTGTAATATCTCCAATGTATGACTCTTTAGGGCTTGCTGTTGTTAGAGTTGTTACTGAATACGGTTTTAATTTTAGTATTGAATCATTAATGAAAGAACTTGAATCACAACGAGAGATTGGAACAGGACTTGTGGATCTTGCATTTTTAGTTGATAAAAAATACAAACAGTTTTCAGGAAGCTATAATCCTGTGGCTCTTGCAGCTGCTGCAGAATCAACTATTGGCTCAAGAGCGTGTTGCAGATGTCTTGGAATAGATGAAGATGTTCTTGACAAGGAAGTTGAGCATAAGGGAATTGAAGTAATAAGTGCCTACAACAAATTATTCCAATCTTACGAGGAAGGACATGGTCTTAATATTACTACAGATATGAAAGAACTTGAAAATGCAAGTGTTGGAGTTTCATTAAGCTTGCTCAAAGGAAGATGTGTGGCTTTGGCAAATAATATCTTTGAAGGTGTTTGGTACCATTGGGCAATTGTCGGGAATGAAGATGATTATGAAGGTCCTTACGAAGGATTAAAAGTTGTCGAATTTACATCAAGATCTGTAATAACCACGAATGATATAATAAAAAAACTAAGCGAAGCTCACTATGATTATGACAGAGCATTAAAGCTTGCAAGGAGTTTATAAAATGGTTAATTTAACATCAATAACATTTGTGCTGATTGCTACAGTAATAGGAGCATTTGGAGCTTTATTCTTGAAAATTGGCTCAGCAAATGCAAAACTTAACTTTGATATTTTTAAAAATCTCAAACTAATGACTGGATTCTTGCTTTATGGAGTATCATCAATATTTACTTTGATAGCATTGCGGCATGAAGATTTATCTGTTCTTTATCCTTTTATCTCTTTGAGCTATGTCTGGGTAAGTTTTTTATCTATCAAGTATCTAGGAGAAAAGATGAACTCTTGGAAATGGGCAGGAATTGCTTTGATAATAATAGGTGTTTCTTTGATTGGCTTTGGACATTGAAGCAAAACCCTTAAAAACTTATCTTCATAAAATAATATAATGGCGCAAAAAAATAAAAAATCAAATACAAAATCTGCAACATCAAAGCAATCATCAAAACCAATCATAATATCTCTAGGAGGGTCAATAATAGTTCCTGAAGAGATTGATGTTGAGTTCTTGAAAAGTTTTAGGCAATTGATTCTTGAATATGTGGATAAAGGGAATTCTTTTATAATTGTCTGTGGAGGAGGAAAAACTGCGAGAAAATATCAGGGAGCTGCTCGAGAATTCGGAGTTCATGATACTCAGTTAGATTGGATAGGAATTTATGCTACTTATATTAATGCCCTCCTTGTAAAATCAATATTTCAAGATTATGCAATTTCTGAGCTAGTTACAAATCCTACTAAAAAGATTAAAGAAAAATTAACTGATAAATCAAAAGGAAAAATAAAAGGCAAACTTGTTATAGCAACTGGCTGGAAGCCTGGATGCAGTACAGACCATGATGCTGTATTGTTAGCGAAGAACTTTTCTGCAAGAACTGTAATAAACTTGTCAGATCTTGAGTATGTTTATGATAAGGATCCTAAAAAGTTTTCTGATGCAAAGCCATTGAAAAACATTTCCTGGAAAGATATGAGAAAAATTACTGGTAGCTTGTGGATTCCTGGAAAGAATGTTCCATTTGATCCAATCGCGAGTAAAGAAGCTCAGAAGCTGGGAATGAAAGTTGCAATAATGAAAGGGCGAGATCTTGATAATTTGAGAAAGTTCTTGGATGGCAAAGATTTTAAAGGGACTTTGGTTGAGTAGGTTTTATGAAAGAAGATAAATCAAAATGTATTTTTTGCAAAATTATTCAAGGAAAATCTCCGGTTAGTATTGTTTATGAAGATGATAAAATTCTTATTTTTCCTCCACTTCAACCAGTCAAGGTCATGTGCTGATTGTTCCTAAAAAACATGCTCCTTATCTTGCAAATCTTGATGAAAAAACTAATTTGCATATTATAAAATTTGCAAGGAAAATTGCAGCTGCGATAAGAAAATCCAAGTACAAATGCGAAGGAATAAACTGGTTCTTAGCTGATGGTGAGGCTGCACATCAAGAAGTTTTTCATTTTCACTTTCATATTTATCCTAGATTTAAAGAAGATGGTTTTGGTTTTAAATATGATAAAAAGAAAAACTTTTTTAGCATGAAACGTT
>CAZDUE010000087.1:0-6526 GCA_964508575.1 uncultured Methanosarcinales archaeon | reverse complement strand
GAGATGATAAAAACAAGATATACCTTCTTAATGATTCTGTTTCTGAGATTGAAGGCAGGCAGTATTTTATGGTTTTGAAAAACTGATCATCCACTTCCATAAGGGTATGAATTTTATTCCATCTTTATCTTTCTCTGTATCATAAGTTAATATTATTAGATTTTTAGTTTTTTTATTATTATTTTGAAATTCTTTTAAAGATAAAATCTCACGCTCTTCAATTTTATCTGTGAACGAAACATTCATTGCTGTCAATGAATTATCTTTATTTTTGACAATAAAATCTACTTCTCCTTTTTCTTTCCAATAGTATATTTCTTGGTTTCTTCTTTTTAATTCTACACATGCAGAATTTTCAGCGAGTCTTCCTATGTCTTGGGAAAAAATAAAGCTAACAGCATTTCTTATTCCTGAATCTAATGAGTATGCTTTTTTTGGGATTTGATGGGTTTCTTTTAATGAATATGAAAAATGATTCAGCGTTGTTATTAAATAAGAGTCTTCAAGATATGATATGTATTCTGTGATGCTGTCTGATGAAAGTCCTGTGAAATTTTTTATCTTTCTTATGGTGAAGCTATTCGCAATGTTAGTCATTAAGTAAATGGCTAAATCAGTTATTTTTCTAGCATTAATGTTATACCTCTTCACAATATCCTTGTATATTATATCGTCGAAATATTGTCTTAATAACAATTTTTTTAATTCTTTTTCCTTAAAGTAAACTTCTGGAAAACTGCCGTATTCAAGGTAATCATGTAATTTGTTTATTATTTTATTTTTTGTTTCTGTGTCTATCTGCTCATATTTTACTTGGGAAAAATCTAAAAATTCTTTAAAAGATAATGGAAATATTGTGAATGTGAAATTTCTTCCTGTAAGTAAATTAGAATATTCTCCCTTTAGAAGGCTTGCAGAAGATCCTGAAATTATAAATTTTATTTCACTTCTTAAGTCATAATGTTTTTTCAAGAATTTCTCCCATCCTTCTATGTTTTGTATTTCATCCAGAAATATGAATGCTTTCTTGTCAGGATTTTTATTTTGCCTGTAAGTATTGTATATTTCTTCTAATCCTTCTTTACTTATTAAATCGTCGTCTAAGTTTACGTAAAATATTTGATTTTTGTCGTAATCTTTTAACAAAATATCAATCATCTGGTACATTATTGTTGTTTTCCCAGATCTCCTTATTCCTGTCAAAGCAGTTATCTCGCGCTCTTTAAGAGTTCTAAATATTTCAGGATTTATTGTCCTGTTTATTCCTTTCAGGGCTTTTGGCACCTCTTTAGTGCTCCACCAGGGATTCCAATTGTTTAAGTATTCTAGCTCCATACTGCTTAGAAAGCACATTTCATTTATAAAGGTTACGACCAAAAGCTACACTTTTTGGCAAAAGTGCAAGGTTGTGGTAGAACACTAATTAAAGTTCATATAATCAAAACCAATACTGATACAAATTATAGTAAACAGAGAATCCATCAAATCCTGGGATTGGTAACATATTGAGTATAAATAATAACATATTCATTTGTTTTGTCATTTGTAAAACAAAAAAAGTAGTTCTGTGCATTTTCTTAGTCCATTTCTTGTTCGAGATTATACCCCATGCTCCCAGCCAAAGTATTAAGTTCAAGAAAGGCCCTGCAAATGCTGTTGCCGCAAGATATAAAGGATTATCAACCCCTGAAATACTAACATATCCAGGAACAAAAAATATAAATGGAAAATTCACTAACTTAAGGAGAATTCCTATTCCAAGCCATGTGTAAGCAGCGTGAAATACTGCCTGCATTCCGAAGAATAATCCTACAAATTTATGCGCTAGTTCATGAAAGACTATTGAAGGTGCAGTAACATAGACAGAAAGCCAGAAATCTCCTTTATTTTGAGACCATTGGTCTTTTTGTATTGGAAAATAATCTTTGAAGATGAATGCTACTGCTGCAATCATTATTATGAGATCTAGAAACTCCCTCCATGAAAATAGTGCCATGATTCCTCTTTTATTTTTTCTTAACTTATATTTTCTTAAGTTTATTCTATTTTCTACTCTATTGTCTCTTCTTCATATGATGCTTTTTTTAGCTCTTCATTAAGCATTGCTATCTCTTCAGAAGGATCTGGATTTATATCAACTTTGTTTGGAACAAACTCGATTCTGTCGAATTGCTCGTTTTTGTTAACTTTTCCAGACATCTTGATCTGTTGTCCTATTAAGTTTGCTCTGAGAGAGGAAAGCTCTGCAGGATTGTTTCGTAAGGATCCTATTTCTTGATCTGTCTTTGCAAGTAGTTGCTGAGTCTGAGTTTTAAAGCAAGTAACTCTTATTGTTTCTGTTCCATCATCTATTTGAAAATTGATCAAGTAAGAGTATGCTGGCTGTACTGATCCATGATTCTCGCATTCAAAACTCCCATCGCGAACTTTTAATCTCTTATTACACTGCGAGCATACTTCATAGTATCTTGGCTCAAATACCTGCACTATTGTTCCAAGTATCTCGATGTTATCTTCATTAGATTGTAATTCTGATATTTTTTTTCTAGTAAAAACTCGCTGAAAGCTTGCTGAGTTAAATTCAGGAACTTCATCTTTAGTGTTTAACTCAATCTCTGCTTTATCATTCAGATGTATTTCTCGTCTTCCATTATTATCTTTAGAATAAGCTTTTTTGATTTTAAGGGGCATTCCGACAGTTAAACCATTCATATTGTCTGCTTGGGAATTCCATAAAACTACTTTTATTATTCCAGTTTCATCACCCAGAAGAAAATTCCCTACTTTTCCAGTTCTTCCTTCTTTGTTGAATTCTCGAGTTTCATAAATCTGTCGAACTCTTCCTATTACTTCGACATTTCTCATTCCTGCAATTATATCTTGAATTTTTTATTTAGTTGGAACTTCCGCTATCTTCAATCCTAACTCATTAGAGACAATATGAGCTGCTCCTTCTCTCGATACAAGTCCAGATAATCTTGAAACTTTCTCATCAATTTTTTCTTCTACTTGAGATCTTGAGAGTCCAGACTCTTTGCATATAAAATCGAGCATCTGTTCATAATTTAGATTAAGCATAAGTATTAAGAGAAATTTGCTCATTTATAATGGTTTTGGAAAAATTGGCTGCGTTGTAGTATCCAAAAACTACTTCGCCGTCTCACACTTAACAGCAGATTTAAGGTCTTGCTTGTTTCCTGCTTCATCTACTGCAATTGCTTTGAAACAGTATATTTTTCCTGCAACAATGGGGCTGCATTCTTGTACATTATTAAGATTAAGCAGTTTAGGGCTTGCTCCGGGATTTACAGTTTTCCAAGAAGCTCCTCCGTCTGGACTGCAATACAACTCGAGTTTTGCAGTATCTGACGCAAGATTAGGAGACCATATTGGGCTTAATATGCTATTTTTATTTTCATCAGCAGACAATACTTGAATAATGGAAGTTGCAGGTGGTGGAATATCATCTTTTATCAAGTATCCAAATTTAATTCGTTTGTTTTTAGATTCAGTATATCTGCGAGGAAAGTTCAAAGCTTTCTCAAATATTATCACGAATTCTCCTTTTTTGTCAATTCCTGATACGTGAGTTTCAGAATCACTTGCTAGCGAGGAGCATTCTTTTACATCATCATCCCCTGCTGTTCCGCTTCCTGCTTTTAGACACTCAATTACCTGTTTCTTTTTTGCCTGCGCAATCTCGTTAGCCCGCGAATAGTCAGAAAAGTCGTACTTTAATCCTGTTCTTATTGCATGCTTTATAGAATATTTAATGTTGCCTGACGGAGTATTTTTAGAAGATGAAATAGATCCAGATCCTCCGAATTCTAAATAATATCTTAATACTCTGACAACATAATCTTGAGTTTCTGGAAATGGCGGGATTCCATTATACTTTTCAACTGCTCCAGGTCCTGCATTATAAGCTGCTATTGCGTACTCTACTTTTTTTAGCCTTACAATATTTTCTTTAATGTACTTTGTTCCACCGTCAATGTTTTGTTCAGGATCGAAAGAATTTGTGACTCCTAATCCTTTAGCTGTTTCTGGCATTAACTGCATAAGCCCTTGGGCTCCGACTTTTGACTCTGCTTTTTCTTTTCCTGCAGATTCTTGAGTTATTACTGCCTTTATCAGAGCTTCTTCAACTCCATACTTTTCAGAGCTTTCTTTAATATATTTGTCATAGCCCTTTTCTGCAAATAACTTATTCATGTCCTCGATAAGTCCTGGCTCAATTTTCAGAGCTTTTACTTTTTCCTGCAAGACAGGATCTTTTATTTGAAAAGAATTTTCAGCATCGTAATTTGCAGTTTCGCTTTTTTTATCTTCTTTTTCAACTTGGTATTTTTCATCTGTCTGTGCTGTTGATAATCTCATTGTTGTTGTCAACATCACTAGAACTAAGATGATAGCAATTGCTATAAAAATGATTTTTGTTGAATTTTTTATTGGTTTATTCATTTACACTCACGCTTCCATGTACATGCAATCCATCGCCATGATTGTTGCAGGGTATTTCTTCATTATAAACCCATGAAAAACATCCTGCTTCCTGTGCAATTAGTGCTGTTTCCTGATAATTTTTTCCGATAATTATAAAGTCAAGAGCTTGTCCTAGAGAATGAAAGCTTCTTGTTGATCCTGGTCTATATGCTGAAGTTATTATTAATTTTCCTCCAGATATCTTGTCCAGCTTTTCAGCGCATTCTTTTAGTTCTTTATGCATTTGAAATCCTTTATAGCTTACAATCTCAGATGATGAAAAAGAAGGATCTGATTTTGTTGCAGTTCTCTCGCCTATGTTTTTGTTAAAATTTCCATCAGCATCAATTCCTGCAAACTCACAAGTGTCTAAAACAACTGTCTTTCCTGAAAAAGGACCTGTAGTTGAAGTCTGTTTTGAATTTTCAGAATATTTTCCAATTATTAAAAAGTCATTTGACCTCATGATTATTCCATCCTTAGAAGATGAGACCGAATATGAGTTTGGAAATGATATGGAATTTTCAGAAGTGTATGAGTATTTTGATATTTCTTGATTAAAAAATGATTCATATGATCTTAGCAATGTATCTTTATCAGGACTGCAGTCTTTTCCATTATTCTCCCACAATACTACAGAAGAATCTGATCCACATTCTGAACTTCCGAAATATCCTCCGGAATCTGCAAGATCTTCTGCACTTGTTTCAGCAGAGTATTTTCCAGCTTGATCAAGATAAAATAATATATTTTCACCTTCCTGATAAGTCCCAAAAATCTCGATCTGCCTTTCTCCTATTGCTATGTTTTTTATTTTATCTGTCTTGTTTTTTATCGCGATTAGTGCAAATACTAGAACGATCAGAGCTATGATTACTAAAAGAGGGGGGAAAATGATTGATGCTTTTTTGTTTTTAGTTATTTTCATTTTAGGTTTTTACTTTCGTGTTTTGTTTTTCATTGTCTTTTTTGTTCAATTTTTGTTTTTTTATTCTAATCACTTTTTGGTCAGATATCTTTTCTTTTTCATATCTTGTTTCTTGGATTTTCTGTTGTCTTTTCAAGTTCATAATTCTTATAAGATGAATCATAATATATTATTTTTATCATCTCAGAAGATTCTGGAAGTGGAAGTATTATATTGCCTGATGGTGAGACTTCGTTCACTATTCTGCCGAATTCCTGCCTTTTGTCTCCTGGAAAGATTATCTCAATTCCTTTTGCTGACTTCTCAGTTGATATTTTTTCAAGATATTTTGGAAGCAAGTTTTCCAGGTCAGAATAATCTCCTTTTTTATAAGATAATATTATAATATCAGAAAAGCTCATTTTTTGCTCTTGTCCGAATATTATACCTTGATGTTCTGTTTTCAAGATATTGATAATATCCATATTTGCTTTTAGATCTGCTATTTTTCTTGAATCAACATGCTGTGTTAATGTTTTGTTTGTGCACGAGCTGAAGGTTATCCCAAATAACATTGCAAACACGATAAGAATTAACATGAAAAGCGCCAGAGATCCGATTAATGATACTGTACTGCCTCCTATGAACTCTGCTCTTTTTTGCTTTAAATTATTTTGTTTTAAATTAAATTGAATTTTCATATTCCTTTGATATTCCTCAACTATTTGGTGTTATTACTTCTATTTTCATAATTGCTGGTTTTTGCATGGCTCGGTCTTTTTGTTCTTCTAATGTTTGTTTTTTTGATGTTTGATCTTCTGATTTTTTCGAGATTTCTGAATCTGCCAACAAGACATATCTCTCTGTCATTATTGACTGGGATCCTCCTGCTCCTGGAAATCCTGATAATGGCTTCCATAAATCGTACCATTCTTTATTGTAGTAAGCTGATTTTATCTCGTTATTGTTCAAGTCATATAAAGTAAACTTTGCTGATACTATCTTATTATCTGGAATATGCATTGATTTTTCTAGATTTTCATCATTGAATTTTGCAAGATCTATTGTTCCGACCATTATTCTGCTGAGGTCTTCATCATAATATGATATTCCTGCTGAACTGTAGATAGGAAC
>CAZDUE010000086.1:0-6536 GCA_964508575.1 uncultured Methanosarcinales archaeon | reverse complement strand
TAATTTTTTCTTTTTTAAAATGATTTCCGCTATAGCAATGAAAAAATCAAGAACTACTGCTGATAATCTAAGAAGCGACTCTCAAGCATTTGCTCTGATAGGAATGGATCATGAGCAGATACTTGAAGTCATGCTTCCTGATTTGCAAAAAATATGCTCAGAGTTTTACAATTCAAATCCTCGAACTTATCTCGAATTAGAAGACTTAATCCAGGAAGCGTCAATAGCGGCTCATGAATTCATAATAATTAATGATCTTGAATCAACAGTATCTTTCAAAACACATCTGCTCGAGTATGCGAAAAATGCAATTGCGAATGCTTATTTTCTTTCAATTCCAATAACTCCTAAGGAGCTTGAAAGAGTCAAGGAATATCAAAAGTTTCTCAATGATTTTTTTGAGCAGGAAAAAAGAATTCCTGAAAGAGATGAGATCATCAATCATCATGTTAATAAATTTGGAGATTCTATTTTTGGAGATTCAAGTTTTGATAAGCAGCATCTTGAATATCTTAAGCAGTATCATGAAAAAGAAATTCCAAAGCTCGTAGAAAGAAAAATAATTGAATATCTGAAAAAGATTCAATCAGATTCTGCTCTCCTTGAAAATGTTTCAATTCAGGATGCAGATCCAAAATATCAGGTTGATCCTTCTAAAACACCTTATGAACAAGCATCCCCTTCGTTATTCATGGATCTCCTTTGGAAAAGCATGCAGCAGTATGTTGAAAAAAGAAAAGGACTGTCTAATTTATCCGCAAGAAAAAAAATTTTCTGCGCTCTAGCCAAAGAATATTACGGCTTCAATTTCAGAGAAATTTCAGAAATGTTAAAAATCAACAATCAAAGCCAAGTTCAAGAGCATGAAGCAAAAGGAATGAGACAACTCAGAGAAATGCTCAGAGAAAAAGAAGTCGGTGCAGATTTCATGCGAGAATATTGAAAAGAAGATTGAAAATGATGTTAAAGAGGGAAAAAATAGAATATTTGCTAATATTATTGATATAAATCGAATTATTATCACAGATCATCTTGCATTTGTGCATGGCATACAAACCTCAAGTAACCAATCTTCTTAATGGAAGTACAATTAATTTAGAAGCAACGTTTTCAAGCAATGGCGTCAACGGCATAAGCAGTCTTGTCCAACAGTATGATAAAATGAGATCTGCTCAGGAACTGATTTTAACAACTCTTCTTGTAGAGGTTGGAAAATTCCCTCAGGGAATTGTCATTGCAAATAAGATGGCTGAAACATATGGAGATAAAAGAATACATGGAGCTTTTGCACAGCTAGATTCTGTTCAATTAGCTCATAACCCAATGGTCATAACTTTAGCATATTTAGCAAGAACATCTGTTCAGGATCAATATGAAAGAGCCGGAATTTCCAGTGCTAAAGGAGATTCAAATTCTCAAGTTCATCAAAATTCTGGAACTCTGACTGTTCCAGATCTAGAAGTAAGTCTTGAAAGAAATTTTGAAGCTCTTGCAAAATCGTGGAGTTCTGAACATTTCACATCAGGAGTTTTAGAATACTTAAGTCCGGCATTTACTGGAGAAAAAACATGGAGCCAGTGTCTCGATTCTTTATCAACTTATGTTGGTGCAGGATCTGCAATTGCATTTTGGACTGCTAACTCGAGCGCATGAGCATTAGCATTTCAAAGAGGTGCAAAAGGAGCCAGTAATCCGAGAAGATTAGATCGCCTTTATCATCTTGCAGGAACTGCTTACTCAACTAGAGATACAGCTCTTGTTTCAGGACTTTTAAGAAATCCTAAAGATTCGAATCTGTTAGAAGAGGAATTGAATGCGACGAGAGGAAAGAATAAATCAAGAGCGATCCCTTTAACTCCATTCATTCCTGTAAATTGGACAAGCTCAAAGCCAGGAGAAGGGAGTTTTGATTTAATCTATTGATGTGATAAATGATGTTATCAATGATATGATCAAAATACAGAATAATATTAGTGAATATAACTAATATTGCAAATTTTTTTCTACTTTTTTAATTATATTGAATGATAGAAAATAATCAGCAGAAGATTGAACTGGGATTTACAAAAAATTTATTGAAATTTAACGGAGGATGATTTTATGTCAGATGAAGCAGATCTTTGGAGTGATATTAGTAATAGAAGTAATAACAGAAGAAAAGAAAGAGTGCAAAAAGGATTTCTTTCAGATTCAACATATTTTAGATTAAGCTCGGTCAGTGGAAGTATATCTGATCGTCTGACGTATGAAGCTGATTCAAGAAGAGATGCTTCTCACTCAGTTGAATATGACAGACAAGGAGATAACCCCAATCTTAAGAGAGGACTTAATTTTCCTGAACTTTTACCTTGGAGAAATCCTAATCTGGCATCATATGATCTTCAAAGAGTTTTTCAGTACAATGAAGATCAGATTTCTTTAAGTGTTGAAAGAACATTGCTCGAATCAGGGATTACAACTGAGGATCCTCTTTATGATATAATTCATAATGGTCTGCAAAGCGAAAAGATGCATGCAGATAATTTAGCAGCTGCTGAGCATTTTATGGATGATTATAATAAAAAATATGAAAAACCCTCGGATAAATTAAGTGCAAAAGTTTCTTCAGTTCCTTCAGCAGCAACTACTGTATCAACAGCTCCTGAAAAGCCAAGCTGGATGGATGGTTAAATCAAAAATGATGAAAGTACCAAGAACAAACATTGTAAAAGAAGCGGTTTTAGATAATAAAGGCAGAATAAAAGGAACTACAATAAGATTAGAAGAATCATTAATAACCAAAGAGCCGTTCTATATTCCATTTGGAACTGAAAGAGAAATGTTCACTGCTTCTTTTCACGAAAAAATGCCATTTGCATGCACAGGTCCTACTGGTGTGGGAAAAACAAGATTCATAGAGCACATGACCTGGAGATTGAGTCAAGAACTGGGATTTTCGCTTCCTCTTTTCACAGCAGTCTGCCATGAAGATCTAACAGCCAGTGATTTAGTTGGAAATTACAGGCAGACAGAACATGGAGAAGAGTGGTATAAAGGAATTGCAATGCTTGCAGTTCAAGAAGGAGGAATACTTTATCTTGATGAAATAAATAAAGGACGCGAGGATATTTACAGCATTATTTTTCCTCTTTCAGATTACAGAAGAACTCTCACAATACCTAAGCTTGGAGTGGAAATCACAGCATCTGATCATTTCATGCTTGTAATAGCATACAATCCAGGATATTCGACAGCAATGAATAAATTAAAGCCCAATGTACGGCAGAGATTTCCCCCTGCGGAGTTTGATTTTCCTAGTGAAGATTTAGAAAAAAAGATCATATCCGGAGAAGCGGGATTCGACAATGATAAAGAGCTCAAATATCTCGTTCAGTTTGCTCAAGAAACAAGAAACTTGAGAAAACAAGGAAGATTGAACGAGGCAGCATCCACGAGATTGCTCGTTAATGCTGCAAAATTTCTCAGACAAGGAATATCAAGATTTGACGCTTACTGCACTATAATAAATTCAATAAAAGAGACTCCTCAGGATTACAAAGATCTTGAAGCTCAGTTAAAAACAATAATCCCTCATTCCGAATTGTATTCTCCGATTAAATAAAAAAGTTAATCAAATAAAAAATATATTAATATGACTCATGATGCAGAGATTGATGATGCAAAACCTGAAGATTTTAGATTAAAGCAGATAAGATATTTTCTTGACTCAAGTAGTTTTATTCCTGATTACAAGTTTTCTGAAGAAGCAAGAATTGAGATTTTATCATTAATAACAAATGTACTTAAGAAAGCGACAGATGATTTGGCTCATCCTATTCCCAGAAAGATCATTGAAACGTACAGCGAAGAGATGGATGCATTAATTCTTGATTGCTTTTTCAATTATAATCATCCGGATTCAATTATTTTTGATAAGGAAGTGCAAACACGGCTTGAAAGTATTGCTGAATGCGTTTACGAGTCTTTAAGAGGATATGAGGATAAAGAAACTGTAAAACGTGTTTTATCAAGTAATTATGGGAAAAGATTAATTTCAGAGAATCTTGCAGTTAAACATGATGAAAAAAAATGGAAAGATCATGATGGTCTTACATTGATATTCAGAAGAGCTTCTTTTGACATTGAAAGAGGAACTTTAACAAGCCCAGAACAAGCAATCAGAAAACATGACTCGCTTGATGATAAAATTAGTTCATACAAGAGTCAAAAAGAATTAAGAAAAGTAATGGTAGAAGTATTAAACGATGTTCTTGGTGCGAACATCTCTGCTTTGTTCGAAGAATCTTTAAAATATGGAAAAAAAGATATAAGTTCTGGATTGCAAGATTTCTCAATCTCTTTATTTTATGCTGAAAATCCAGAGCAATTGATGATGAAAGTCCAGAATTTATTGCAGGAATCAGTTAATTCGAGAGTTTTTCCTGACCAAGCAATATCTTTAATAGAAGTTTTTGGAAAAGCCATGGACCACTCAATTTTTGGAGAGCATGGATTTAAAAAAATAAACGGGCAAGAGGTCGTGCAAATTTATGAAAATCTTCCTGGGAAAAAATACTTCGAGAGCGTGCTTTACAGTCTGCACTATCTTGATCCGGAATCAAAAGAATATTTTATTCAAAGAATGAAAGATTCTGAAGTTCAAAGGTTAATAACTCTTGTTAATGAAAAGTTAGAAAAGGATAGAGATTCTGACTATGAAAATTACGGCAGGATCATAGCAAAAGCTTTCAAGACCGCTCTTGAATCTGAGAAAAAAGAGCCGGAAAACTTCAATAAATATCTTAAAAAACTTAACGACCTTTTTTCAAATCTAGGGCTGGAAAATGAAGAGGATGCATTGAACTCTATAAAATTTACGTATCTTTTTGAAAGTTTTAGTCCGAAACTCTCAAGATATGCAGAAAATATAATTGATCACTATGATTTTTCCTTCGGATCAAAGCAATTTTTTGAAGACATTGAATATTTAGATGCTCATGAAAACTCTGAAATTTATCTTGAAAAAGCAGATAAGATTGTTCAAAAAATGAAAATTAACAAAGAAGAAAAAAGCTTTGCAGTAATAACTATTGCTAAAACACTATGCAGATGTTCTGAACTTATTGGAAGAGAAAATTTTGACAGGATGCTTGAGCTTTATAGTGATAACTGCAGCATGTACAAATCTTGGAAAGATTTTCCTAAAAATCTTGAAACTACTGCACAAAATCTTGCTGAGATTGATAATAAAGAAGCAATAATCTCAAGAATATCACAAACTTACACGAGGTTGATGAGATGTCAGTAAAAGATTAATCAGAGGATGAAATGAGATGATAAAATGAAGTCAGCAGAAAAAGAAGAAAAAACTGAATCGCAGAATTATTTTGCTCTAATTGACAGTATTTTTCAAACAAGTATTCATGGACAGCAGGCAATTTCAGTTTTGAAGCTTGCAGAAGCAGCTGCGTTTCTTGACATAAAATTATCAATGGCTTTAGTGATTAAAGGCGCAGATTTTAGCAATTTAGAGGGATTGATCGAGGGGATTGAGTTATTAAGGAAAAATCAAGACTCTTCTGGTTTTTTTATAAGCACATTAAAAAGTTTAAATGACGAAGAGCAATTTCTAGGATATAGCGATTTTCAAATAGCTCCTGTGCATAATCTTGAACTTCTTTTAATATCTGATTTTACCCAGTCATATTTCAATTTACCTGAAGCAAAAAGAGATACTGCGCAATATATGGCTGTAGTAGTTTATGAAAAAATAAGATCCATGATATTTTCCAGAGAATACAGCAGTCATGACTCACTTGATAAAAAATTCAAGGAGGTTCTTGAAGTCATATGTTCTTCTGATGGAAGATACATAACTGAAGATAATTACAAGCTTCTTAAAACTATTCTTGATAAATTTTTCGATGAAGAGATGGATAAAGATTCTGAAAAAGTCAGAGAGCTGGGACTTGAAGAGCTGGCAGAGCGCGGTTTAAGAGCCAAAACTAAGAGAGAGCTTGATAAAGAGATGAAACAATATGAAGATCATGAGATTAGACCGAAATCTCCTGTTTTGACAAAAACAGCCCGAGTAGATATTGAAGCAATGAAAGACCTTCCAAAGATTCTTGAATATGTTTTTGAACTGAATAATCCTGAAAAAATAAAATCGTTGATAGCAGAGTCTTCTGATATAGAGAAATTTCAAAACTCTGTTGATGTGATGATTTCAAAAAACAAAGTCGAACATGCTGCTTATTTTTCAGATATAAAGACCACTCTTGAGGCCATTTTCATAGGGAAATCAGGAATTAAGATGAAATTAGAAAAAGATAGAAAAATAAAAGACTTAACTTATAAGATTGAAGGAGATAAAATAATTCTTCCAGAATCATTATCGTTGTTAAGCACAAAACAAGAGAATGAAACATTATATTACGCAATAATTGCAGAGCTCGCCTGCAGTTACAGATACAACTCTTTTTCTCTTGAACCAGATGAATTTGTTAAAAATAAAACAAGAGGAACTTGCGATTATGAAGATCTTGCAAGAAGTT
>CAZDUE010000085.1:0-6552 GCA_964508575.1 uncultured Methanosarcinales archaeon | reverse complement strand
TCATGTAGTGACTGTAATAAACAATTTGACAAGGCAAATGAAAAATACAATCTGAATATTATACTAATAACGACACCTATTGCTCTAGTAGCAGTGATGTTGGGATTGTACTTAGCAATCGACTTTATAGGAGCAGGATTCATGTTTGGAGGAATCATACTATTAATTTACGCAAGTGCAAGAAGCTTTGGAACAACTGACAGATTAGTAAGCATAGGATTGCTGATAATAGACTTATTAGTTTTACTGTGGATTGGCTTCAAGAAACTGAAATGATTTTTTACATTTATGACTCAACATTTACTAAAAGAAAAAATAGAACTAAGGAAAGCCAAACATACTTATTCTTATGATCCTTCTGGTTTTGAAAGAGCGCAAGAAGATTATACTTTTCCTGTTTTTACAATTGATGATCTTGTAATAAGAGTTGATATCCCTCATGAAGCTGAAGGACAAGCGCACATGGTCTGTGATTGTGATGACTACGCGGAAAAATACAGAAAATTTCAAGCTGGAGAGAGTTATAAAAGACAGCAAGAAAAAGATCCTGATTTTGGATGGTATTGTGTAGCTACATGCGAACATATACAATTAATTAAAAGATATTTAATACCTCATGCTATTAATACAGTCAGAGAATTATTAAAAGACCTGCCTCCTGATGAAGCAGGTATTGCTTTTGGCCACTCTCTAGAAGCTAGGATTTTCGGTCGTAATTCATTAATTCTTATGGTAGAGTATGTTGAAGAACTTCACAAATTAATGACTCAGGCATCATATTAGCTTTATCATCTTCAAGCCTGATCCATATCTTCAAAATTTTCTCTTGGTCTTAATAGAGAGAAAGTAGCTATAGCATGATAATTAATTCCATCATCTTTTTGGACTCTTAATAATTCTGGAGTTGCAGGATCCATTATCTTAACTCCCGGAGAATTAGCATTTCTAGCATAAATACTAGCTTGTTCATATAATAATATTAAAGCGCAAGTTCTTAATTCTTCAGGATTTACAGGAAAAGGATAATGTTGCAATTTTACACCAAAGGAAACTTTAGAATCAGGACTAACTTCCAAATTTTTAACACTTACCAATTCATCAATAGTTCGACCGCCAATATACAGAGCACTAATCTCTTCAAGATCTCTTGGTTTCATAAATAATGCATAACCAGTATCATCAAAGTATAACCTATCTTTTTTAGGATCTAAGATTAATGCAGATATTCCTGGTTCTTGAGTCATGAAGTTATGGAAAATTTTTCAATTATTTAAACCTTCGCGATCTTCTTCGAAAATATCTTCCATAATTCTCTTTCAGAACCTTTATAAACAAATAAGGGCTTGTTCCTGCATGAGTAATGAATATAGAAAAATCTTGATTTTTAAGACAGGAGCACTAGGAGATGTTTTAATGACAACTCCTTTGATCAGACAATTAAGAAGAAAATTCAGGAAATCAAAAATAGATTATCTTGTTGGGAGTGGATCTTCTAAAATTCTTGAAGGAAACAAAAATATTGACGAAATAATAACTTTTGATGAGAAACTTTTTTTCAATAAAAATCCTGCAAAATGGTTCAGTATTATTGGAAAAATAAGAAGTAGAAAATATGACTTAATCTTTGTACTAGACAAGCACTGGGTTTTTAACCTTACTGCGTACATGTTCGGAATAAAAACAAGGATTGGATTCAATAGAGGAAAAGAAGGATTGTTCTTGAGTTATTCTGTAGATTACAGGAAAGAAAGGCATGAAATCTTTTATTATCTAGATCTCTTGAATAAAATTTCAAAAGCAAATTACAAAGATTTCAGGATGGATTTTTTCATCTCAAAAAAAGATCAGAGATTTGCAGCTGATTTTCTAAGAAAAAACAAAATTGAAGCTTTTTGTGTTATTGCAAATTCAGGAGGTAATAATCCTGGAGAAAAAAGCAAAGTCAGAAAGATTCCAGATAAGTTATTCAAGAAAATTGTTCAAGAAATATCACTAAACTATCCTATTATTTTCCTTGGATCCAGGAATGAACAAGATTATTATGAAAATTTCTGCAATGATTCTTTTAATCATCATAATCTCGCAGGCAAATTAAACTTGAAAGAAACAGCATCCTTAATGAAGAAAGCAAAGTTCATTGTAACAAGCGACTCAGGACCTATGCACTTAGCTTCTTCTGTTAATAAGCGGGTAATCTCGATCTTCGGACCAACAAATCCTGAAAGAAAAGCACCATTATGGAAAAAATCAAAATCACTATGGAAAGATCAAAAAATTTATGATGAAAACTACGAACTTTATGGAAAAATTCCAAGAAAAGAATTTATGAAAAAGATAAAACCAGAAGATGTAATGAGATTTATTCATTGATGACAAATCATGGCTGACTGATGAACTAAAGTGATGATATGAAGCATAAAATAATAACATTCATAGGAATGGATGGGGCTGGAAAGACAACCATAACAAACAAGCTAAAAGAGAGACTAGAAAAAAAGGGATTGAAAGTTGAAATAATCTATGGAGGAAGAGGAAGAAATAATATCCTGCCGATTCAATTCCTTGGAAAAATATACAAGAAAGCAGGAGGGAAAGAATCAAATGTTCCTGAAGTTAAAAACAAAAATGATGATTTTGAAAAAATAAGTTTTATTCATACTTTAACCGCTCCAATATTTGCACTCGACTTGATACTGAGGCATTTCTTCATAGTGCTTCCAAAAAAGAAAAAAAATGATTTAATCATAACAGACAGATATACTACAGATATATTGTTAATGAATAAAGTCCCTGTGAATTTCAAAAAATTTCTCTATTTTTTTATGCCCAAACCAGAAAAAATATTTTATCTTTACAATGACATGGAAGAATTACAAAGGAGAAAGCCAGAACACTCAATTGAAGACTTGAAAAGACAGAAAAGATTGTTCGAAGATATTAACAAATCTTTGAATCCTGTCAAGATAAAGACAGTGAAAAAAGAAAATTCTGTAAATCAAGTAATTAAGCATATTGAAAAGGAATAGATCATGGAAATTAAAAAAATAATAAAGGATATATCATTAAGTTTTGTTTTTACTGTATTGGCAACTGTACTTGGATACGGTATGCGATCAGTATTTGCAAAAAATCTTTCAATTCAAGATTACGGACTGTTCTATGCAGTTCTAGGATTCTTTGCGTTTTTTGCAATATTCAGGACTCTTGGAACTTCTGACAGCATAATCCATTTCATTCCAAAATATTCAAGATACAAGAATAAAGATAAATTAAATTATGCAATAAGCGTTGTATTCAAGCTTCAATTCATCCTGGGAATAATATCAGCAATAATATTTTTCATATTTGCTAAGCCAATAGCTATTTACTTTTTTCACATGGAACAAGCAGCTGTGTTGATACAGATACAGGCAATTGCTTTCTTTGTAATAGGATTCGCAGAAGTATTCGCAAGTATTTTCAGAGGATTCCAGAAAAATTATCTAGCAACAGCATATGATCCAATAAGACTTTTAGTTGTGATGATAGGAGCTATAATTCTCATTAAAATGAATCTTTTTGATGCAAAAAATCTTATGATCTTATGGCTTCTCGGTTACGTTTTTCTGACCTTAGTTTATTTTATAATATTCAAAATAGATTATGGTATTTTTGTACATGAGATAAAAAAGACTAAGAATCATAAAACTAAAAAGTCAGTAATTGAAGATATAAGAAAATATTCCATGCCTCTGCTTTTTGGAGTGGCTGCTGAGTTAATAATATCGAAAACAGACATCCTCATATTGACTTTATTCAAAGGGGTTAATGATGTTGCTTTTTACGAAGTAGCATTTCCAGCATCAAGATTGATGATGGTGTTTGTTTCTCCGTTCTTGTTCATACTATTTCCTTTAGTATCAAAGTTCTTTTTTGAAAAGCAAAAAACTCAGATAAAAGAAATATTGCAGATGGCATACAATACAGGAATATTTTTACTAGTGCCGATAGCTGCACTTTTAATCATGTATCCAGAGCTTGTGATAAAAACAGTATTCACTCCCGAATATCTTAGTGCAGCAAATGCTCTCAGGATAATGACTGTGGGAATGTTCTTCCTGGTTTTTGCACAAATAAATTTTAATATACTATCAGGAATTGGGGAGATAAAATCAAAGACCAAAATACTGTATACAGTTGCAATATACAACATAATAATGGACCTGATATTGATACCTCCTTACGGATATATGGGGGCTATAATTGTAACTTCATCAAGCTTCTTTTTACTTTGGATACTAAGTCATTTTATCTGTGTAAAACATGTGAATTTTAATCTTAACCTGGGAGCAATAGCTAAAATAGCTGTTTGCCTGGGAATATTTTTACTTTCAGTAATAACTCTAAAAAGTTATCTTGTGCTAAATATTTATCTTGAAGCAGTAATTGTTTCAACGATAAGTTTTTTGATATATCTGATGTTGGGAGTTTTTGTTTTTAAGATTGTTAAAATTGACAGACTTCGAGAGTTATATAAAGCAGCAAGAAAATAGTTTATGAAAGATAAAGAGCATTAAAAATGAACAAAAGATACATGGAATTTTTGGAATTAATGAATAAAAATAAGATAGAATGGTGCTTGATAAAAGATTATGATTTTTTGATTGAGAAGGGTTATGATAATGAAATTGATATTATTACTAAAGAGAAGGATAGAGAGAAAATAAGAGGAATAGCAAGAAAGCTAAATTGGAATGAGTCTTCTTTGAATAAGATAAATACTCATCTAATATTCTGGATTTTTGAAGGAGAAACACCTTACAGGATAGATGTTCATCTTGGAAAAGCATTAGCAACAGCAGTTCCTTGGCTTAATTCTTCTGAAATACTTGCAGACAAAATAAAGAAAGGCAAGATATTTACTGTTTCTCCAAAATACGAGTTAGCTTTGCTGATAATTGGAAGCTTGCGAGGGAGAAATCCTAAAGAACATAGAATAAAGAAAGCAAAAGAACTTCAAAATTACTTGTCAAAGTCCAAGGAGATATTGAAAGACAATTTAAAATCTGATGATGTTGATAAATATTATGACAAGCTGGTAAAAGGAGAGATGGTATCTCTTTCTAAAACTAAAAGATTAGGGGTTTCTGGAATTTTAAAAGAAAAGTTATTGCTTAACCGGCTTTTGATAATGAGATCACTAAAACCATCTCCTGTTTTTTATATTTATTGTGAAAATACTGAGTACAAAGAAAAAGTTTTAAAGAAATTAATGGAAATACTTAATTATTCTAAACTGAAAGTGATACTTCTTGATAAAAGCTCGTTTCTTTCAAGATTATTCTATGATTTCGTTATTGTGAATTCTCCAAATAAAGAGGGCTTCGTATTAGATGATAAAAAAAGTGTTTCAGAATCATTAAAATCAATACTATCTGAGCTTCATGGTTAAGAGGTAAATGGTGTAAAAAATGTATCTTGAATTTTTCGGACTTCCAGGAGCAGGGAAAAGCACATTTGCAGAAGTATTTAATAAATCCAAGAATGTGGATTCGAGACTAAGCATTTCTGCATTTTTTAAGATAATCTTTAATTATTTAAGATTCTTATGCATGATAGTCTATAAATCATTTACATCTAAATCCATAGCATCCTATTTTTTTAGAAGACCAAGACATTTTTTCGGTTTTCTAAAAGGATATCTTGTAAGGTTAATTATAGTGTACAGGCATGAAAAGTCAGGTTACTTTATACAAGATCATGGACTTGTTCAAATGCTCACGCAGAATGATTACTGGAGAAAAGAATTTGTTAATGATAAAGAATTTTTGAAAAATACATTTAAAACCTTTCCGGATGTCCACTATATATATCTAGAATCAAACAAGAAAACATCATTAGAAAGAACAATGAAAAGAGACAGGAAGCGGCTTTTCTCAGATGAATTCTTGAAAGAAACTAAAATAATATTTGAAGAATCTGGAAAATACTTGAAAATCAAAACAATCAAGACAAACTCGAGTAAGAAAGAGATAATGAAAAGGTTTGGTTTTTTGTTTGAAAACTGACACGAGGAATTATGTCTGCTTTGTATGGGCACATTTAAGAGAAAGATTTATATATCCTGTGCACATACAACATAGTATGGCATACATAGAAACTATAAAGCGCAACAATAAGGAATATTATTATTTTACTAAAAATGTAAGACTTAATTTTAATAAATGGAAAAAGATAAGAATATTCTTAGGTAATAAAAAACCCTCAAAGAATAAACTAAAAATTTACGCTGAAGAAATAGAAAATAAATCAAAACCTTTTTTAAAATTATCAAATTATTCATATCTTTCAGAACATGACGCAGAAACTTTACAGGATTTAAAAGAAAGCTACAGCGAATGGCTTAAACAAATCCCAAAAAGTGTTAAAGAAAAACTGAATGAAGATTTTGTAATACGCTTTACCTACCATTCTAATGCAATTGAAGGCAACAGGCTTACTTTAAGGCAGACAGCATTAATTCTAAAGGACAAAGTAATCCCTTCCGGAGTTAGAGCAGAGGATTATAATGAA
>CAZDUE010000084.1:0-6770 GCA_964508575.1 uncultured Methanosarcinales archaeon | reverse complement strand
GAACAGCCACCAGATCATCATCTTGCAAAACATGTTTTATACTGAACTTTTTATCAGGAAACTTGATATGACTTTCTTCCATTGCTTTTTTTAACACTTGAAATCCTTGGGCATAATATGTGTTATGATGCTTGCCATTCATATCTACATATTTTTTATAAGCAGCCTCTATTTTTCCTGCAACAACCATATTCAGGAAGTTTAATGCCTTTTGCTTATTGTCTTCCATGAAATTCACTCACATCTGATGCAATCCTACAATATTACCTTCAGTATCTTTAAATGCAGCAATCCAACCCATTCCCTTACCTATCTCTGTCTTAGGCATGGAAACCTTTCCACCACTAGCTTCAATTCCTTTTAAGCTCTTTTCAATAGACTCCACTTTTATATAGTTCATAAAAGACTGTCCAGGATTTTGACGCTTCATCAAACCTCCATTTATTGCACCTGCCTGTTTAGGCATGTTCTTTTTATCCACATCAGAAGTCCTGATAATCCAGTAGTCTCCTCCTGAAAAAGAGAATTTCTCAATAGTCCAATCAAAATTCTTTTTATAAAACTTAATAGCTCTGTCCACATTATCTGCAGGTATCTCAAAATGCATTATTGGATTTTTCATTTTTCATCACCCTTAATTTTCTTAATTGCTATTTTCTGTTTTTCATATCTTTTGGCATATTACTCTCGTCCATGTAAAAAATTTCCCATTGATGACCGTCAAGATCTGCAAAACTCTTAAGATACATCCAGCCATGATCTTGAGGTTCTGAATAAGTAGAACCTCCTGACTGCACTGCTCTTTTTACTAAAGCATCGACTTCTTTTCTATTATCTACATTAATAGCAAGCAAGACTTCAGTACTCTTTTTAGCATCGCAAATTTCTTTTTTAATAAAAGTCTTGAAAAATTTCTCAACAAGAAGCATAGCAAAAATATTTTCTCCAATAATCATGCAAGCAGAATTATCGTCAGTAAACTTAGGATTGAACTTAAATCCTACATTTGTAAAAAACTCTTTTGACTTTTTCAAGTCTTTGACTGCTAGATTTACAAAAATCTGTCTTGACATTACATCACTCTCATTCTATCATTATCCTTTTCAATTTGCACTACTATTAGCACTACTAATAATAGAACTCATTATTTAAATAGCTTGTGATTGGAAATTGGAGATGTAGTGTCCGGAAATTGGAGATTAAAATCATTTAACTGAATAAACTCCAGTTATATTGCTCAAAGCAGATATAACTTCAGCTGTGGGCTCTTGATGCAAAAGACACACTGTCATGACTTTTCCATCCAAGCTTCTTGAAGGAGTTTCTCTTATGTTGATTCCATGTTCTCCAAAAGTTGAATGAATTCTTCCAAACATTCCTGGAATATCCTGGTGTGCTATGAACAATTGGTATACTTTACGACCTTCTTCTTGAACTCGTTCTTTTACATTAACTGCTCCTTCAAAATCTCCACGCAAAAGATATCCAATTATAACTTCTGCAATCTCAATGCTTGTTTTTCTTTGAGCCTCAGGAGTTGATGCTCCCAGATGAGGAGTTAAAACAACATTATCAAGATTTCTTAATCCACTTGAAAACATCATTCCGTCTTTCAATGGTTCATTATAATGAGCATCAATTGCAGCTCCTGCTATTTTCTTTTGAGACAACGCATCATAAAGAGCTTCTGGATTGACATTAACTCCGCGCGCAGCATTTATCAAATAAGCAGAAGGTTTCATTAATCCAATTTCTCGAGCACCAATTATCTCTTTGTCCCCTCCTGCATGAATAGTGACGTAATCAGACCTTTGAAGAAGATCATCAAGATTTTCTAGAAGCTCAACTCCAGGAGCATCTCTCTGATAAGGGTCATAAGCCAGGATATTCATAGGTAAAGTTCTAGCAATACCTGCAACCCTCTGACCAATCCTTCCATAACCAATAATTCCTAGAGATTTTCCAGCTAATTCACTTCCAACATGCTCCTTTTTTTTCCAGACTCCAAGATGAAGCGAGTAATTAGCTGGATTTATTCTTCTTGCCAATGAAAACATCAGCCCAATAGTTAATTCAGCAGTCGCATTAGTATTTCCATGAGGAGCTATTTTAACTACAACGTTATTTTTTGTAGCTGAATCAACATCAATATTATCATAACCAACTCCTGCTCTCCCAATAACCTTTAATAATCCTGAAGCTCCTACTTCTAAAATATCGCAAGTCACTTCAGTAGCGCTTCTAACAATCAAAGCATCATAATTTGAAATAACCTCCAATAATCTGGATGGATCTTTCTTTTCTGTGTCAACTTCAATTCCTGCTGATCTGAATAAATCAATTCCCTGCTTGTCAAGCCCATCATTTGCTAAAACTTTGAAAGTTTGCATTAACATCCCCCTATATAATTATAAGAAAGTGAAATATAACAAATATTTAATATTAACTAAAATAATGTTGCTGAAACTACTTCTCAGCATTTTCATCTTCAGGAGCTACAGAATACTTAATCTTATGATATGCAAAAAACAAAAATCTCAGAATAGCTTCCAAAATTATAACAAAAACAAGATAATAAAAAAGAGACTCCCATGAGAGAAACATATTTTTGGCTGAAGTAACTATTTTATCAAGGGAAATATAAGAAACATCTAATAAGAATATTGCTAAAAGATTAAGAGGAATTAATTTGGCAATTTCCTGAGAAAGCTCTTCACTGTAGTAAGCTGCAATTCTTATAGCTCCAACAATTGCAACAGAAATAAGAAATATTATTTCTGGACTGTTGTTTTTTGACATTGCAATAATGAATATTGAAATAATCGCTGACCAGAATAAAATGAAAATAGGAACTAATAACATCACTTCAGTAACATAAAAAAAGTTCATCATGAACGTCTTGAATTGACCTGTGAAACCTTTCCCATAATCCTTAAGGTTCCACTTTAAAAGATCTCTTCTTGCAAGAAACTTGTAAAACTTAAAAACAAACCAAGCGTAAAGAAAAATTCCTAATATAAATATTGCCAATGGCTTTATCTGAGTCATGTAGTTATAAAAAGAAAAATCCTGAAAATTAGCAAATGAAGACGAAGTTGAATTCAAGCTCATTATCATCATGATTTTCTTAGGATTTATATCTTTTTTGTTTTTATGAATTTTGATTAAGACAAAGAAAGATTTTAATATGGTTAATAAATAATACAAAAGGATATGAAAAAAAAAGTTTTAATCTCAGCAGTAATTGGATTAATCTTATTAATATCCATATTATCCTACAATTCTAAAAACGAGGTTGAAAAAATGGCAAAAATAGTTGTAATTGAAACTAATATGGGAACTATTGAAATTGAACTAGATCAAAAAAATTCGGCTGCAACAACAGAGAATTTCTTAAAATACGTTAATGAAGGATTCTACGATGGAACAATATTTCACAGAGTAATAAATAACTTCATGATACAAGGAGGGGGCTTTACTCGAGATATGAAAGAAAAAGATACAAGAGAGCCCATAAAACTAGAATCAAATAATGGACTTAAAAACAATAAATATACTGTAGCAATGGCAAGGACTAATGATCCTAACAGCGCAACATCACAGTTCTTCATTAATGTAGAAGATAACTCTTTTCTAGACTATAACAAGGGAAATCCTGGATATGCAGTATTTGGCAAAGTAATATCAGGACAAGAAACTATTGATAAGATAAAAAAAGTAAAAACTGGAAATAAAGGACCGTTCCAAGACTGGCCCGTACAAGACGTCATTATTGTAAAAGCTTATGTGAAAAATTAAACTTTATAACTTCAGAAAAAATTTCAATCAACAATAACAGTCTCGAGCTTTTCCAATTTACAAAATTCTGTAGAAAAATTATAAGCTCCTGCATTGAGAAAGATAATCTCATCTCCAACCTTTGGAACTTCTTTCAGATGAACTTTATACCTGAAAATATCCATTGAGTCAGGAGTTATTCCTTTGATCGTAAAAGGATATCCTTTATTTTGTTTTTTACTATGATTTTCTTGATCTTTTTCTTCTAATTCTCCTTGAACTAGCAATCTTATATTTGCAATAAAAGTATCCATAGCACTATTGTAAATAGAACAATTCACAATGATATTATCATCATAAACATTATTAATGTATGTTAATAATTTAACAGAAGGAGCTGCAATAAATCTCCCGGGCTCTGCAATAACTTGGATATTATAACTCTTAAGAAACTCACGCAATTCTTGAATCTTGCCGAATATTGAATTAATAACTCCTGTTCTGAAATTCTTGTAAATATATGGAATTCCTCCCCCTATGTTGACATAATCAAGCTTTTCTAATGTTGACTTATCAAGCGTTTGCTCTAATTCTTGCTTTAGCGACCATTCAGAAACATTCTGAGTCTTTCGATGAAAATGAACTCCTAAAAGCTTGATATTTTTATTTTCTCGCAATATCGGAATTAACTCGTTGATCTTATCAGAATAAAAGCCGAAAACAAAATGCTTTCCAGTATGAACAGTATGTTCTTTCAATCTCATACGTAGAAAAATATTTATCATAATATCACGATTCTTCAAAAAATTAAGCAGAACATCGAGATCTGACTGATTATCAACAACAAAAGAATTGCAACTTAAATCAATAATTCTTTTAATATCTGAATCATTCCAGCCCTGAGCAAAGAACAAGCATCTTTTCTTATCTTTAATAAAATTAAGCTCTTTGATAGAATGAACACTAAAATCAGAATCAGTTTCTTTTTCCAATACTTGAGCAACATCATAATTGGTCTTCAAACTATAAGAAACTCTATCAACTAAACTCTTGATTTTATCATACTGCGCTATTGCTATTTTTTTTGACAAAACAAAATGAGCTTTAGCATTTTTATTATTTAATTTTTCATTCATCCAATAATCCCTCTTCTGATAATTTATCTAAGACAGGAATCATCATTAACGGAAAAGTAATAGTCACATCTCCAATAATTGTCACAACATCTGAATCATCCTTGACCTTTCCCCAAGATTTAGCCTCATTGGTTGTAGCTCCTGACATACTTCCTGAACTATATCTAGCAGTAGTCATATAAACTGCATAATCTATTCCACCATTCAATAAGCCAGCTAAAATGGCGTGATGCTTTGAGACACTGCCACCTAGCGAGATTAGACCTTTTTTATCATCCTGGCTTACAGAGAAAAGAATATTTTGAAAGTCTTTAACAACATCAATTATAAAATCAGGATGCTTTTGCTGGAACATAAATAAATGAAAGCCCAAAGCTCCATCAGTAATTGCAGGGCAAAATATGGGAACATCATTCTTCGCAGCTTGATATAAAATACTAAATTCGTCATTAAGCATCAATCCTACTTCTTTAAGCATCTCAGAAACAGCCCATCTCGACTTTTTTTCATAAAGCTTTTTCAAAATTGGCTGAATAGCATCCTCGAATTTACAATAAGTCTCAGAAGTAATGTAAATGTTTCCAACTCTGTTGATTCCTTTTTCATACAACTCAAGATCATCAGAATTAAAATCACCAATAATGAATTTTTCACCAACAGATTTCATAATATCTTCTTCTAATCCACCAACTGTTGTGACGATAATATCTGCCATTCCTAACTTTATAATTTGCGCGAAGAATCCTCGCAATCCAGAGGTTGCCATGTTAGAAGTAAAAGTAAGAAATATCTTGGCTCCATTCTTCTTCATCTTAACAACAGTATCAACTCCTTTGCTTAACTCGATACTTTGGAATCCAATTCCAGACATATCATTAACTAACTCTGTAACTTTCATTCCTTTATGCCATTTTAAATCTTTAACAGTTTGCATTTAATCACATCCAAATCATAAGTTTATTGTTTTGACAATGCTAAAAGCAAAATCAAAAGACTGAAACAATTATCATAATGAAAAAATGATAACGATAAAAAAAAACATAACAAAACAATATCAGCCCAACTAAATAGCTCGAGAATAATCTTATGATCCTGATTTTCTAACAGTGTCTGATAACTTTATTCTACATATCTTATTTTTTATCATTTTACATCTCGGTATTTTGTTTTGTTTAAAAAGTTATTGCAATCCTGAACTAAACATTAAGCAATTGCAAATCATCCACTAATTCTTGAATACTCTGATAATTTCTTGAAGCATCAACTAACGCTAATGTTTTTCTAGACTCTTCTGCACCATAGCTTGAGCATATTCTAAGCTGTCTGCCTGCAACTACTTGATATCCTAAGGGAACTTCAATATGCCCTGAAACTAAAAAATTCTGCGGTCTGTCAATACTCATTGCCTCCAAGAAATTTTCCAAAATACTTTGATAATCAGATCTATGTTCATATTCGTTTTTATTAAAAAACACATCCCAAAAGTATTGCCCGAACGATTGTTCTAGAAAGAATTCACCAATATCTGGATTAAAAGAACTATCAGCTTCATCTACATCTAAAAATCTTCTAATCCTCAGCAAAATTTTATCATGATTCCAGCTATTCATCAAATCAAAAGGATTTATTTCAAGCAACTCTTTGTAATCCCCTCCTTCAAATCCTGCCATTGGACAACTTGCTCCAGTATGGTTAATAATAACTCCACCTGATGTTCTTATAGCATAAGCCAGTTGTTTCATAAAACTGACATATCTCTCGCGATCATGAGCAATTTGCTCTTCAAAAGGCTCAACAAAAGATCTGCCTCCTTTTTGTATTTGCATATGATAAATATGCATTAACTCATGATTCCCT
>CAZDUE010000083.1:0-6779 GCA_964508575.1 uncultured Methanosarcinales archaeon | reverse complement strand
CAAACATAAGTGTGAATCTTTCTTTTTGATTTTAGATCTTTAAGAAATCTGTAAATTGTAGCTATCCCTATATTTTTCCCATCTTTATTCTTCTTTATCTTTTCAAAAAATTCCTCTGCTGTGAAAAAAGAATTTATTTTCCCAAGCTCTTGTTCCAACAATTGCTTCTGTCTTGTTTCTCTTTTATTCACGTTCATCTTATTGATAATAAGAATCAATAAGGTTTATATATGTTTTGAATTATCTTAATAATGTGGCATCTCAAATAGTCCAAATCTGGATTTATACAATAACTAGCGTTCTATTAGTCAGTTTTATTGCACTCATAGGATTATTCACATTGGCATTGAAAAAAGATCATCTGAATAAGATGCTTTCATTTTTAGTAGCATTCTCTGCAGGATCATTATTAGGAGGTGCTTTTCTACACTTAATGCCAGAAGCTCTAGAAGGAATATCGGATAAAATAACAGTGAGTGTTCTTATAATGCTGGGAATAGTAATATTCTTCATTCTAGAAAAAGTAGTTCACTGGAGGCACTGTCATATTCCTACATCACATGATCATCCACACCCCTATGCATATACTAATTTAATAGGTGATTTGATGCACAATTTTCTAGATGGAATAGTAATCGCCTCTGCCTACTTTGTAAGCATACCTTTAGGAATATCCACTACAATTGCAGTAGCAATCCATGAGATACCTCAAGAAATAGGAGATTTTGGAATCCTGATACATGGAGGATTCAAAGCAAAACAAGCATTGTTGATAAATTTCTTGACTGCACTCACAGCACTAGCAGGAGCAATAATAATATTAACAATCGGAGCAGGAGCTGAAAACTTTACAAAATATATGCTACCAATAACAGCAGGTGGCTTTATTTACATAGCTGCCTCTGACTTAATTCCAGAACTTCAGAAAGAAGTAAAAGCATCAAAATCATTCATACAAGTGATTGCAATAATTCTAGGAATAGCAATAATGTGGGGATTAATGTTCTTGGGATAGATACAAGCAACATATATAAACCAAACAACAATAAATAAATTCATGAAATGCCCTTACTGTTTTTACAAGAAATCCGGTGTTGTTGATAAAAGAAATACTGATGAGAATTCTACAATAAGAAGGAGAAGAGAATGCTTAAAGTGTAAGAAAAGATTTACAACTTACGAGAAACTAGGGGGAATTGAACTAAAAATTGTAAAACAAGACGGCAGAGTAGAAGACTTTGACCGCGAGAAAATAACTAACGGAATAATGCGAGCTTGTGAGAAAAGAAACATTAGTGCTAAAAAGATTTCTGAATTTGCTGAACAAATAGAAAGAGAACTTTTAAAACTAGGAGAGCCACAGATAAGCTCTAGAAAAATAGGAGAAATAGTAATGAAAAAACTAAAAACCTTTGATGAAGTTGCCTACATCAGATTTGCCTCAGTATACAGAGAATTTCAAGACTCTCAAGAATTCTTGAAAGAGATAAGCTTGATAAAGAAAAATAAGAAAGTTAAGAGGTAAATCAAAACAAACTTTTTTAGAAAACATTTTAAATCCTAATAATTTCAACTCAGAAAATGACAAACAAAGAGCTTCTGGAATGGGCAGAGAATTATGCAAAGAGCAATGCTGCATTCTTTGGGAAACTAAAAGAAATAAAAATAAAAGATGATAATGTAGTTGTCTCTTATCTTGATAAAGAAATAACTTATTTTGTATTTCCTAAAATTTCAGAAGCAAAAGTTTCAGGAGATAATAAAATAGTCATCGTAACATTAAATAAAGAAGAAAACATAAATGATCTTAATAAGAAATGGAAAGAATTTGCAGAAATTAAAAATTTAACAATAATGTTTGTTAATCCTAAAGCAAAAGGGGAAATGTTCTGGAAAATCAATCCTTGTACTCATCATGCCATTTGTGATGATAAAAACTTAAAGCAAGGTCTTAAGACAATGGCAGAGAATGTAGAGATGGTTTAGATACCATCTGGAATTCTAAAAAAAATTAATCAAAAAATCTACTCATCATCTTCGCCAGATGAAGGAATTGCTGTTCTATTAATAATCATTACATCACCCATTGACTTAACGAGCTGATGAGGAACAATAACTCCTTTAGCGCTTCCTAACATCTTAGTCAAGTAGCTTCCTTTAGTAGCTTTAATTCTCCAGCCAGAAATCTTTGTATTTGCCAGAATGACTTCTTCAACATCACCAAAATAATCTCCTGAATCAGTAAAAACCTTCATTTCATAAGTTTCTGTAATTCTCTTCATCTTAAGCATATCAATCCCTCCTGAAAATAATAATCTGAATAAATCAATGTAATTTATATAGTTTTCTATTATTATCTACTTTAGAATGATACGCTATAAAAACTTGATACTCATAGGAAGCTCTCATATTGCAGAACAAAGTATAAATGAAATAAAAAACATAATAGAAAAAGAATCTCCTGATATTGTAGCAGTAGAACTAGACCGATTAAGAATGCAGGCTCTCTTAGATCAAGAAAAAGATAAAAAACAAGGCAAGAAAGCCAGAACAGTTGATTTTGGAATATACAAAAGAGTGGGAATAAAAGGAGCCATATTTGCAATACTAGGATCCTGGGCCTCAAGAAACTTAGGAAACCAAGTCCATGTGGATCCGGGAAGTGATATGCTAACAGCAATAAAATTGGCAAAAACAAAAAACATCAAGATCGCTTTAATAGACAGGCATATTGAAGAAACATTAAAAGATTTTTCAAAATACATAACTTGGAAAGAAAAATGGAACTTTTTAATAGATATAGTACAAGGGATGTTTGGAAAAGGAATAAATCTAGACTTGACAAAAGTACCTGAAGACAGGATAATAGAAGAAATGATGGAAAAAATCAAGATTCGATATCCTAATGTTTATGAAGTCCTAATAACCAAGAGAAACAAGATAATGGCCAAGAAACTTGCTTTTCTAATGAAAAATCATGAAAAAATAGCAGCAGTAGTAGGAGCAGGACACTTAAAAGGAATTTTAGAAGAACTAAAGAACTCAGAATAACTTTTTTTCTCGACAAAAATACAAAAGCTTTTTAAAAAAACATGCCAAAAATAAGCTTATGGTCTTTAAACTCATAAATAGGCTTTACTATAATTACATAGACAAGATAAAAAGGTATTTTGCTTTTACTACTGAAGAAACATTTGCATTGATAATAACTACGCTGGCTATTGCATTTATGTTCTCATTCAACAAGTGGGGTGAAGGGAATGTATTTAATCCCACTATCGGAATTATTAATTTTTTATTAGCAATAATAATCGTTGCATCAACTATTTTTGTCAGTCAATTAGGAATAAGATTGACTGGAATACAAATGGGCTTTAGAATAGAATACAAAATGTGGGCGCCTGGAATTCTAATAGGGCTTGCGCTCGTATTTGTCACAAATGGAAAACTATGGTGGGCTTTTGCTCCAGGAGGATTTTTCATGCACCACATGGCTCATCACAGAATAGGACACTTTAGATATGGGCTTAATTACTGGGCAAATGCATCTGCAGCAATGATGGGGATATTTTCAACATTACTTTTTGCAATAATACTTAAAGCGATATACCTTATATTTCCCTCACAATTCCTGCATGATTTCATACTATTTGTAATAGTCTTTAACTTTGTAAGCTTAGTGCCCATTCCTCCTTATGATGGAAGCAGGATAATATTCCAAGGAACATTCTGGTGGATTGAAATATTCATATTATCTGTTATAATAGCATTTATTTTATTATTCACTAAGATCAATCTGCTTGCAATACTGATTGTTCTAGTATTAGTTTTACTGATAATAACTTATACGTATCATTTATCATTTGAAAGACAATAACCTGAAAAAATAAAAATGCTAAAAATAATAGGGAAAAAAGGAGCAGATGCAGGAGGAGAGTCCTCTGTTTTTTTTTACAACTGGCCGGAATATTTTACAATAATACTTTTGATATTTGGAGTAGTCCTTGCTTTATTCTCAAAAAGTGCATTCATGAACTACTTTCTTATGTTCATATCAGGAATGATAACAGGAAGATTATGGTATCAAAGAAAAGATGAGATGAACTTTCCACTATTCTTGATGAGCACCGGATTTGTTGTTGGATTCTTATTAGGAAGCTTCTACGGAGATAAAAGAATAATATTCGTATGTTTTGTTGTCGGATTTATAGTCTCACAACAGCTGCATAAAGAAGGAATAATTGAGTGGTGACTTATCGTTAAGGTTTTCTTTATAACTAATTATTGTCCGCAGCTAATTTAGTAAAAGACAGAAATAAATCCTGATAATAGTTGTCTTTTACTATTTAGTTTGGGAATTTTATTATGCGTAACTATTGTCCCAAACTAATTTTTAACAACCTTTAAAAGCAAAGGATTTTTCTCAGACAAAATGACAAACATCACAGTAAGAGGATATCAGATAAAAAAACTCAATTCAGTTGGTGCAAATCCTCGAAAAGCACTGCAGATAAAAAATGACATAATTGGAAACTTAAAAAAAATAGGTATTGATCGTGATAGCATCAATATAGACCTTGAGCCAGTTGTGATAAAAAAAGCAGCTGCTTTTGTTTCATTCTACTTTCAGGACAAACACTTATACTTCAGCCATAAGAAACTGAATTTCATTGAAAATCTTCATGTTGTTTCAAAAGTCATTGAAAATGAAGTAAACTCCCTTATTTCTGAGCAAAAAACAGTTGAACAATTCATAGATGATTTTTCAGAAGAACTTGATGTTGAAAAAGAAAGAAAAAAAGCTCGCGAGCTGCTTGGACTTGAAGAAAACAATCATGACATGGAAATTATAAATAAAAACTATAAAGAGCTTGCAAAAGAACATCATCCTGACAAAGAAGGCGGAAACACTGAAAAGTTTCAAGAACTTAATAAAGCTCATAAAATTCTTAAAAGAGAACTTCAATAAGGTCTCAAGGTCACTGGACACTGGACACTGGACAAGTTCGGATAAGCTATTTAAATGGTAAAATCCTCTTAATCTGTATGACTCTATCACAAGTATCTGTAACACTATTATCTAGTTATTTGTACTGCCCTAGAAAACTATTTCTCCAACAAGTATTGGACGTGGAAGAACCACCGAAAGAATCCTTAATCAGAGGGACCGTAAGACATGAAGCTTATGATATAATAAACAGAAGTGAAGAAGCAATTGTAATCGCGATAACAAAACAGCACTCTGATGATGATATTAAACAGGCCTATAATGACACTTATTCAAAGATTTTGATAAATACCATAATGAACAACAAGAAAAAACTTGAGGAAGTAAATTTAATACCTACTGAACTGTTCAAAGAAGTCTGGAAATTAATAAAAGAAGAGGCAGACACTAGAAGCTCTAAAATAATAAGATTCAGAGAAAAAAATAATCTTTTTGGACAAGAACTATGGGACTTATTAACTCCTAAAATAGAGACTGAAATAAGGGTCAATTCCACTAATCTGAAACTAAAAGGAATAATTGACAGAATAGAAATACACAAGGCAAAAGATGAAAAGTCGATAATACCTTTTGAACTTAAAACAGGAAAAGCTCCCAGAGAAGGAGTTTGGCCAGGACATAAAATACAAGTGGGAGCATATGCGATGCTATTAGAAGAAAAATTTAATACAAGAATCAGCAAAGGATATGTTAATTATCTTGACATTAAAGAAATAAGAACAGTATCAGTCAATCCATTCTTAAGAGCTCAAATAAATGAAACAACAGATCTGGTGTTAGATACATTGAATGGTTTAGAAATTCCTGATTTTGTGGATTCTCGAGAAAAATGTGCTAAATGCTCACTGAAAGAATTATGCTATGACAAGAATAAAGTATCAAAAATAATGCAGGACATTTTAGTAAAAAACTGAGATGAATAACTGAACAATTAAGTCCTATCTGCAATGATGAAAAATCCATCTTTTATTCTTGTTTTAGTATTTTCATTATCTCTTATTATTTTACATGAAAAACCATTTCTTTCCAATATCGGAACAATTTCAGAAGAATGATACTCGTGAGTAGGCCAAGAATCATTTCTTAAATCACGTTCAAGAATCAACTTTGGATCTTCTCCAGTGTCCTCCCGCCATAATGTTGATATTATTATTGATTTACTTGAAACTCTGGAAAGTTCATTCAAAAATTTTTCATGATCAACAAGGCACTGCAATGCACCAATTGAGATAACTAAATCAAAAGATTTATTCTTGAAAGGAAGAGCATAGCCATTACCTTCTATAAATTCCAAACTTGGACATTTCTTCTTTGCAAGATTTATCATCTCTTTAGAATAATCAACTCCTGTTACAACAAACCCTTTTTTGTTAAGAGCATCACAATAAACTCCTGGACCACAGCCAACATCAAGAACTGTTTCTATTTTATTCTCGCTATTTTTATTAACTTCATCAACAAACCTCAAAGTCAATTCAAAAAGCTCTTCAAATCCCTCTTTAGTCCAGCAGCACTTTCTATGATCAGGAAGATCTCTTTTAGCTCGAAGCTCATAAACTTGTTTCCACTCTTCATCCATGCCCATAATAGAAGTTTTTCGCTTAATTTTAAAAAAGTTTTGAAAATCATTTCCAATCAATAGATTGTGAAACAATGAAATGCTCAAAACAAATATAAAAAGTCCTGTTATAGCTCCTGCACTTCCTCCATAGTAATATTTTTCAAAAAAGAACATTGCAATATGATAAGCGCCATCAACAATCATGATTGC
>CAZDUE010000082.1:6190-6847 GCA_964508575.1 uncultured Methanosarcinales archaeon | reverse complement strand
ATAATTCTCCACTTTTTTTAAATTCATTAAAAACTTGCATTGATAATACATCTATAGATTGCTTGTTTATCATTTTATCACCCAACGTTTTAATTTTGAAAGGAAAGAATAAACGTAATATAAATGTTACTATTAAGTTAAAAAAACATGAAGAAGAAATATTAAAAAAATAAAAAGTCAATTTTTGAAGTCTTTTCAAACCTTAATAACTTCCTTAGCAGGTTTCATATTCTTCCAAGCAGCTTCAAATAACTCCTCGAGAGCGCTTGCGAAGAAAGGAGTATTAACCCAAATTCCGATATCATACGTAGGATGAACATCCTTATCATCCAGAACCATGAAAATAACTTCCTTTCCGTCGATTATTGCAAACCTTGCTTTACTGTTAGTATGTCTAATCTCGGCAACTGTACCTATTTCTTTAACAGCAGGCATTGTTTCCTTAGTAAGAGGAGCTGCAATTCTTATCTTTACTCCGCGCTTTTTTAATTTCTCAAAAATCGGCTTCAGTCCTTCAACTTTTCTCATTAAACCTTGAGAAGTTGTTATCAAAGTAACGCTTGTTTCAGCATTTCTTAAAGTGTACTCAAGATGATTGTATAGATTGTGCCTTCCTCTTAAGCTTCCTGAAAGGTCACTTGGCTCAATTAACTCAAC